>JAWWDW010000398.1:0-2685 GCA_033719735.1 Robiginitalea sp.
ACGTCACCGGGGTGGTTTCCGAAGGCGCGAAACCCGATCACAGGATTATCCGGATTTGTGTTAATGTCCACAACAGGGGCGAAATTCCAATGGATGCCCGCATCCCTGCAATCCCGGGCAATGGATAACCCCACCTCATAAATGAGCGACTCTGAAGCCTCTTTTAAAGCCCCAAGGGTTGCCGCATAGGGATATTGGGGCGCCTGCTCCACCCGCATGGCCAGACCCCATTCCGCATCAATGGCGATCAGCAGGGGGTAGGGGGCTGCCTCCTGATAGCGCCCGATCAGCTCCTTGAGCCGTTGCAGGCTGTCGGGGTGATAGGTAACCTCTTGTTTGCCCTCAAAATTTGCCGCGGCACTGGCGCGGCTGTGGAAAAAGCAAAGCCCCCCAATACCCTGGGTGCGGATCAGCTCCTCCAGTGCCCTGATATGTTCCTCCGAGTCATTGATAAAGGCCGCTGGCATGAAGGATTGCCCCAGTTTGTCCTTTCTGGAGAGGGTCCCTTTGACTTCCAGGTATGTGGGCAGCTTATGCATTCTCAGAAACTTCTTTTTTTCCGAAATCCGCAGGATACCGGATAAACCGGAGTAAGATCAATGCGGGGAGGGTGGCTGCGACCACCCACAGGAAAAACCCGGGGTATCCGAGCCATTCCTGCATAAAACCGCTGATCATGCCGGGGACCATCATCCCCAGGGCCATAAAACCTGTGGCAAGGGCATAGTGCGCGGTTTTATAGGGTCCTTTTGCCAGATAGATCAGGTAGACCAGGAAGGCGGCAAAGCCGAAGCCATATCCCAGTTGTTCGAGCATGACCGCTCCGCTCACAGCCCACAGCGCGTCTGCCCCTGTCCAGGCCAGCAGGGCATAGAGTGCGTTTGGCAAATTCAGGGCCAGTAACATGGGGAGCATCCATTTGCCCAACCCGTCCCGGGAAATAAGTACGCCCCCCAGAATGCCCCCGGCTGAGAGGAAAATGATCCCCAGGGTCCCATAAATGGTGCCCACGGCTTCGGTAGTATAGCCGAGGCCTCCTGCGGAGGGATCATCCAGCAGGAAAGGCGCCGCCATTTTAACCAGTTGGGATTCCCCCAGGCGGTAGGTCAGTACAAAGGCAAGGGCCCAGCCTATGCCGGGTTTGTTAAAGAAACCTTTCAGTACCCCCAGAAAGCTGTGTTGGGGCGCTTCTTTTACCGGGTCTTCGTAAATGGGGGATGCAAAAAAATTACTCAGGGTAAGCAAAAGCATCAACACGGATGCCATCACCATGGTCAGGGACCAGGCCTTTGCCGGGTCCCCGAATCGCTGTTCCAGCATCCCCGCCAGGATCACGATAAGCCCCTGCCCGGTAATCATGGCAAGGCGGTAGAACGTGCTGCGAAGCCCGACAAAAAAGGACTGCTTTTTTTCTGAAAGGGCGATCATATAATACCCGTCCGAGGCAATATCATTGGTAGCAGAGGCAAAGGCTGCCATCCAGAAGCAGGCCAGGGTGGTTACAAAAAATCCCTGGGTGGGCAGGGTAAGCCCGACCCCCAGGAGGGCGGCTGAGATCACCAGTTGCATCCACAGGAACCACTTGCGTTTGGTGCCCTTGAGGTCTACCCAGGGACTCCACAACGGTTTGAGGACCCAGGGCAGATAGAGCCAGCTGGTATAGAGGCCGATGGCTGCATTACCGACCCCCAGCTGCTTGTACATGATTACCGAAACACTGACTATGAGTACATAGGGGAGGCCCTGGGTAAAATAGAGGCTTGGGACCCACCACCAGGCCTTCGTGTCTTTCGGGATCATCGGCTGTAATTTGACCTAAATGTAAAAAAACAGGACCGATTCCGTTGGCTTTTAGAGGGTAATTTAGGGATTCACGGATCCGGGTCCGTCGTTGAAATGGTAGCGAACAAATCCCTCTATGGCCTCGTATTCAGCCATCCCCAATTTATCGTATTTCCGGGCGGTTTCCTTGTTGCGGTGCTCAGCCCGTTGCCAGAACTCCCGTTCGTCATGGCCCGGGAACATGGCACTGTCTTTCTGGGACTGGTGCTTGAAAATCGCATTCCTTTTCCGCTCCAGGTCTTTGGGGCCGATGGGTACGGCCATTTCCATATCGGCGATATCCCATTCCTGCCAGGCCCCCCTGTAAAGCCAGACATAGCAGTCCGCTATCCATGAGGCCCCTTCCTTTTTGAGGCGATCCAGGGCCTGGAAAATGATCTCCAGGCAAACCCTGTGGGTGCCGTGCGGGTCAGAAAGGTCGCCGGCGGCAAAGATCTGATGGGGCTTTAACGCCTGCAACAGGTCATAGGTTTGCTGGATATCGGCCTCGGAATGGGGTTTTTTCTTAACCGTTCCCGTTTGGTAGAAGGGCAGGTTCATAAAGTGGGCGTGGGCCTCCTGCACCCCGCAGTACCGGCAGGCTGAAAGCGCTTCCCCTTTTCGGATCAGGGCTTTGAAGTTCTGTATTTCCGGGCTGTCCACCTCCCCAGGCTTTTTCTGGCTCAGGAAACTGCGCACTTTCCGGAATTGTTCCTGCAGCTCGCGGTTTTCTTCCTCTATAGCGGTGGCAAAGTCGAGGAAGCGGATCACCTCGTCGTCAAAAACCGCGATGTTTCCGGAGGTCTGGTAGGCTACATGCACCTCGTGCCCCTGGTCAACCAGCCTGAGCAGGGTACCGCCCAT
>JAWWDW010000399.1:0-2679 GCA_033719735.1 Robiginitalea sp.
AGCATTATTTTCTGTATTCCCCTCATTTCAGAATGTTCTTTGGTAATTAACGATTTAAGGAGCGATAAAAGTACTTCAATATTATCGAACTGTAAAAAACAGCGGGGCATTCCCTCATGGATATACGCATAAAATCAGAAAATGGCCTATTTGCCCCTCCGATTCGTGTTTAGTAATAGGTAAAGCGCCGGACCTTTGCAATATACTTGGACAGACGGATTACCTGATGTGCATATCCATATTCGTTGTCGTACCACACATAAAGCAGGATGCTTTTTCCATCCGGGGACACGATCGTGGCCTTGCTGTCATAAATGGCAGGGGCGGAGGTCCCGATGATGTCCGATGAGACCAGTTCGTTGCTGAGGGAATATTTGATCTGCTCCACCAGATCCCCTTCCAGGGCGTATTTTTTCACAATGGTATTGATGCCTTCCAGCGTGGTTTTATTTTTGAGTTCCAGGTTGAGGATCGCCAGGGAACCATTCGGAACAGGCACGCGAATCGCGTTGGAGGTCAGTTTTCCCTGAAGGGCGGGCAATGCTTTTGCTACCGCCTTTCCGGCCCCGGTTTCCGTGATGACCATGTTCAGGGCAGCCGCCCTTCCCCTCCGGTATTTGGCGTGGATGTTGTCTACCAGGTTCTGGTCGTTGGTGTAGGCGTGGATCGTTTCGATATGGCCTTTTCGGATCCCCAGGGAATCCTCAACCACCTTCAGGACAGGGGTAATCGCATTGGTGGTGCAGGAGGCTGCAGAATAGATCGCCACATGGTCCGGGTTGAATTCCCGGTGATTGACCCCGTGGACAATATTGGGAACGTCCTTGCCGGGGGCAGTGAGTAGAACCTTGGAGACCCCGGCAGACTGAAGGTGCCGCCCCAGGGAGGCTTCATCCCTGAACGCCCCGGTGTTGTCGATCACCAGGGCATCCGAAATGCCGTATTCCGTATAATCGATCTCCTCCGGATTCCCGGCAGTGATCATGTGGACGCTGGTCCCATTGATCACCAGCACATTCTCATCCGGATCGGCTTCCACGGTACCGCTGAACTGCCCGTGTACCGAATCGGTTCGAAGCAGTGCGGCCCTTTTCTCCAAAACTTCGGGCGTAAGTTTCCCCCGGGTAACAATGGCCCTCAGACGGAGCTGGTTGCCTTTTCCGGTTTTCGCCATCAGTTCCCTGGCAAGGAGGCGTCCGATACGGCCAAAACCATACAGGATCACATCCTTGGGTTCGATTTCAGGGTAGGATTCGGCGTCTTTAAGCTTATCCAAGATAAAGGCCTTAACATTGTGGTAGTTATTGTGATCGTCAGAATGGTATTCGTAGGTGAGTTTACCGATATCCAGTTTGGAAGGGGGCAGCTTGATGTCGTTGATGGCGCGCAGCAATTCCACCGAGTCAAAAATGGAAATGGGTTTCTGGACGAACTGCCCTGCATACTCGTGCAGATTGATGATGTCGCTGACATTCCGGTCCAGGATCTGGTTTCTGAACAGCACGACCTCGATGGCCTTGTCGTACCAGAGGTCGCTGATGATCTTAATAAATTCGGTTGTGGCTTTCCTCCGATCGGCCTGGAAGGCCAGTTCTTTTTCGTAGGTGCTGGTACGGTTCATCAATAGGTTGTTTTAATTTTCCGCAAAACTATAAACTTCAAACGTTTTCGCCATGGGTTTTAGTGTAATAAAAAATCCCGCCCAGGCAGGCGGGATAGGTATTTCTTTTAAATGGCCGGATCACTGGAAAATAACGCGTTCCCGTTCGCCGCTTTCATCCAGCAGGGTGATGCTGGTTTGCCCATAGCGGGAAATGGCGCTGAAATATTTCCGGGCATCCTTGATGTCCTTCACCTTTTGTCCGTCCACCGCGAGGATCACTTTGCCCACCAGGCCGTATTTACGGGAATTTTCAGGGACCCCGACGATCTTTACCCCCTGTTCGGTATTGTACTGCTCCCGGTCTTTTTCAGAAAGGTTCTTCACCGTAAATCCGAGAACCGGGACCTGCAGGATCTGCCGCTCCCGCACTTCAACGGGAACCACTATGGGGTCCCCATCCCGTTCCAGGCGCACCTCCACGACGTCTCCCGGGCTTTTAGAGGCGATATACCCGGTGAGGTCTGCGAATTTCCGAATCCGGATCCCGTCGATTTGTTTGATCACATCCCCTTCCTGCACCCCGGCATCTTCAGCTCCTGAATCCTCTTCTACCTGGGCCACATAAACCCCGTCTACCTGGTCTACGCCATATTCTTCCGCGTACTCAGGCGGAATGGAACTCACTCCGAGCACCCCTTTGATTACGTCCCCATATTCCAGGAGGTCCTGAACGACTTTACGCGCTATGTTACTTGGAACGGCAAAGGAATAGCCAATGTAGGAGCCTGTCTGGGATGTGATGGCCGTATTGATCCCGATCAGCTCCCCGTTGGTATTGACCAGGGCCCCTCCGCTGTTGCCCGGGTTCACTGCCGCATCGGTTTGGATGAAGGACTGGTTCCTGCCCAGGTTACGTGCCTTGGCACTGACAATCCCTGCGGTTACCGTAGAGGTAAGGTTGAAAGGGTTTCCCACGGCCAGGACCCATTCTCCTACCTTTACATTGTCTGAATCCCCGAAGGCCAGATAGGGTAGGGGGGCCTCTGTTTCCACCTTGAGCAGGGCTATATCTGTAA
>JAWWDW010000400.1:0-2674 GCA_033719735.1 Robiginitalea sp.
CCCGACAGTGAGCTTGCCAACTTCGCCTTCATCCACCTGTCCTTCGAAGATCATCTTCCCTAGATCCGCAATACTGGCTACGGTAGTCCCCTCGTTGAAGTTGTTGGCCAGGATCACCTGGTCCCCCACTTCCACGGGGATCTCAAGGATGGTCCCGTTGATGGTCGCCAGGATATTCGTGTTGGCGTTGGTAGCGCCCCCGGCGGAACCTTTGAGGATGATCTGGTAGTCCGCCCTGGCATTTTCCAGTTCCTGAACGGCCTGGTCATACTGGAGCTGCAGGTTGTTGAAGTCCTGGTTGGAAATCACACCCCGATCAAACAGTTTTTTATTCCGGTCGTATTCGATTTTGATGTTGTTCAGCGCCAACTCTGCATTGCGTACCCGACCACGGGACTGGTTCAGGGCCTGTTCGTTGGGGACCACCCGAATCGTGGCGATCAGGTCGCCCACGCTGACCACATCTCCTTCTTCCCTGTACAGGCGGTCGATAATTCCCGTGATCTGGGGCTTGATATCGATTTCCTCCTGAGGGATTACCTTCCCGGTCGCCACGGTTTTCAGCTCAATGGTGGAGACAAACGGGGTCTTGGTATCATAGGTGATGGCGGACTTGCTGTTGGTCTTGATAAAATAGGTAGCAGCCCACATGGCCCCCAGTACCAGGATTGCGATCAATCCATATTTTACGAACTTGTTCATTGCTAGTGTTGGTATTAAGTTTCTTTATAAATGGTTTATTCTTCTCGTAATGCGTCAATGGGTTTTATACTTACCGCTCGCTGGGCGGGGATGAGTCCGATCAGGGTACCGAGTACCACCATCACCAGCAGGGCACCAATTACCAAGGGTATGGGCACCGTGGGGTTGGTGTATGGAAAATCAGTGTTATCGGCGGTCATCCTGTTTATGAGGCTCAGCACCCCGGCACCCAGGATGATCCCGATAACCCCCGCAATCATGGTGAGGAATACGGACTCCAGCAGGATGAGGGAACGCACTTCCCCGGGGGTCGCCCCCAGGGCGCGGCGGATCCCCAGCTCCTTGGTTCGTTCCTTGACGGAGATCAGCAGGATGTTCCCAATGCCGATTACCCCGGCCAGGATGGTGGCCAGGCCCACTACCAGGGAAAGGAAGGTGATTCCCCGGGCAAAGCCCATGATCCGGCCGAAGGCTTCCCCAAGGTTGAAGGAACCAATGGCCCGCTCATCGTCCGGATGCACCTGGTGGATTCGTTTCAGGACCCGCTTGACGTCTTTTTCCACCTGTACAACATCCGCATCGTCATAGGCTGCAATGGTGAAGTACTGGGCGTCGTCCCCTGTGTTGTACAGGCGGCGGAACGTCGCATAAGGCATAATGATGTCCCCGTCGGTTCCGAAGGGCGTTGTCTGGGAAAACTTGGAGACCCCGATCACCTTGAAGTACACCCCATCGATGCGGATGTACTGGCCGATCGGGTCTTCATCCTTGTCAAAGAGCTCCTGCTGTACGCGCTCCCCGATCACACAGACTTTGCGTGTATTGTCCATGTCTTCTTCATTGATGAACCGCCCGTTGTCAAAGATCTTTTGGGTGGCCATCTTGGCGATTTCAGGAAAGTACCCGTAGACCGGGTAGTTGTTTGATTTCAGGTTCCGGACGGTGAGGGCACCCTCGCCCCCAAAAACCCCAATGGTATTGACCGGGGCTATATATTGGATCTCCGGGATCTGGTTGCGCAGGGTTTCCGCATCTCCAACCCGCAAACGGATGCTTCGCCCGATTTTATACCCCGCATAGGGGATGCTTGTGCGTTGCGACCAGGCAAAGAGGCTGTTTTTTGCAACGGTCTCAAAATTTCGCTCAAACCCGTTGTCAAGACCCTTGGATGCCCCGGCCAGGGCGATATAGATAAAAATCCCCCAGAGCACCCCGATGACCGTGATGATGGTCCGCGTCCGGTTCTTTCCGATGGATCCGAAGATCTCCTGCCATGTATTTTTATCGAATAAAAATCGCATACTATTCGTCTCTAAGGGCCACAATGGGTTTGATACGGGCGGCACGCCGGGCAGGCACATACCCCGCAATCCCCCCGAAAATTATCAGGATGATCGTGGCAAATACCGCCACCCCGATACTGATATAGGGATTGGTAATAAAATAGTCGTCTTTGAGCCGGTCCCCGATCCAGTTGAGCAGTCCCACCCCAATCAGCATGCCTGTAAATCCGGATACCGTGGTGATGAATACGGATTCCAGGAGGATGGAGCTGATCACTTTCAGGGGGGTTGCCCCGATGGCCTTGCGAATCCCGATTTCCTTGGTGCGTTCTTTCACCACGTAGACCATAATGTTGCTGATGCCGATAATCCCGGCAATGATGGTCCCGAAGGCCACAATGGTCACGATCAGCTGCAGTACGCCGGCAAAATCCTGGTTCTGCTTCAACTGGTCGGCGACGTTGCGCACAAAGAACCCGTTCTGATCATCCGGGCTGATGAATTTTTTCTCCTTCAAAAAGCGGGTCAGGTTGCGTTCGAAGGCCATGGCCCCGGTATACCCGAGCTCCGGTTTAAACTGTACGACGATCTGCCCGATTTTGTCCGTGTTTTTTTCGATGAGCTGGCGCGTGGTATAGGGAAGGTAGATCTGACGCTCCTCGTTGTCGCCCCCTTCGTCCTGGAACACC
>JAWWDW010000401.1:0-2670 GCA_033719735.1 Robiginitalea sp.
ACTCATCCGCAGGATCCTGGAGTCGTCCTCCCTGAAGGAAATCTCCCTGAAAGACGAGCTGGAAACCGTGGACCTCTACATGAAAATTGAGAACATTCGTTTTGACGAGCAGATCGATTACCAGGTGGACATTGCCCCGGAAATCAATCCGCAAACCGTGAAGATCCCATCCCTGATCCTGCAGCCTTTTCTGGAAAATGCCCTGTGGCACGGACTGTCTTCAAAAGAAGGGGATAAGAAAATTCGGCTCGAAATACGCCAGAAGAAGGGGTTCATCAACATCGCCGTTCGCGACAATGGGATCGGACGGGAAGCTTCGGAAAAACTCCGGGAAGGCAAGGTGCTGAAGCGAAAATCCATGGGGATATCGATCACCCGGGAACGCCTTGCAAATTTCTCCAGGATGTACCGGGACAGCTTCGACCTCTCCATCCAGGACCTGTACAAGGGGGATGGCAGTGTGGCCGGAACCGAGGTCATCCTGAAGATCCCTACGGCCTGAGGTGTTCCTCCGCCACAGCCTCGAGCTCCTCATACCACGCAGTGCCAAACTTTCGTATCAGGGCCTCCCTGACAAATTTGTATACAGGCACCTTGAGCTTTTGCCCTAGCTGGCATGCAGCGTCGCAGATATGCCACTGGTGGTAGTTTACGGCTGTTATCCGGGTATATTCCCGCACCCGAACCGGATAAAGATGACAGGATACGGGTTTCTTCCAGGAAACCGCCCCTGCCTTTTGTGCTATTTCAATACCGCATTGGGCCGTGCCGTCCTTAAAAACCACATAGGCGCATTCCCGCCCATCTACCAGTGGGGTTTCCCAATCCCCGTCGGATCCTTTTACATGGGTCCCCTGGGCTTCAATAGCACGAATACCCTCCGGCCTCAGATAGGGCATGACCTTCGGAAAAATGGAATCCAGCATGCGCGTTTCCTCCTCCTCCAGGGGGGCACCGGAACTTCCCTCCACACAACAGGCGCCTTTACAGGCGTTGAGGTCACAGACAAAGGACGCTTCGAGTATTTCTTCAGACACCAGGGTGCGGCCAATTTGAAACATGCTGTATCCGATTAAATCCGAAAACCAAAGATATTGATTCCACCGGGAATCCCCCTTTGTTTTAATCCCGGAAGTCTTTTGCAATACCGCGGGAGCGCGTACCTTTGCCCCATTAAATCCCGCACCTATGGAACTGAGCTTAAGGGAAATCACTTCTGCCACCATGATCCTTTTTGCCGTCATCGATATCGTTGGCAGTATTCCCATCGTAATCGACCTCAGGAAGAAGGTTGGCCATATTCAATCCGAGAAAGCCTCCATCGTGGCGGCGGTCATCATGGTAGCCTTCCTGTTCATCGGGGAGGAGATCTTGAACCTGATCGCGATCGATGTGAATTCGTTTGCCGTGGCGGGCTCTTTTGTCCTTTTTTTCCTGGCCATTGAAATGATCCTGGGGGTAACCCTTTACAAGGACGATGCCCCGGAGTCGGCATCCGTGGTGCCCCTGGCCTTCCCCCTGATCGCAGGAGCAGGGACGCTAACAACCCTCTTGTCCATCCGGGCGGAGTACCAGGTGGTCAATATCATCATTGCCATCATTCTGAATATTATCTTTGTATACATCGTGCTGAAGTCCTCCTCCTGGATTGCAAAGGTTCTGGGGAAGCAGGGACTCAGTGTGATCCGTAAAGTCTTCGGGGTCATCCTCCTGGCTATTTCGGTCAAGCTCTTTGCCACCAATGTAAACGGGCTGTTTTAAGGCTCCCAAAAGTGCATGCATCATGAACAAGATCCTTCTTACTGTACTCATCGTCCTGGCCCTTGGGCTGATCTCCTATAATGTCACTATTGTGGATTTCGCAAAACCACTGGAGGGCGACAGCTTCATCGCCCTGATCGGCATCGCCGCAGCCCTTTGTGCCATCGTGCTGTTGCTGATCTACAACACTTCCCGAAAAATCCAGAAGAAAATTGACGAAGACCGGTAAGGGACTTATTACAGTTCGCTTCCCGTACTGCGGAGGGTGGGGCTGTCCAGGCTGATCACTTCCTGCAACATCGGATCAGCCGGGGCGAGAATCTCGGCCTTGAGGTCCGGTGAAAAAAGCTGTTCCGCAATGGCCGCTTTGATATAGAGCTTCAGCAAATCCGCGTTTTCATAAAAATTAAACCTGGTGCTGTACTGGCTGAAAAAGTCAATAAATTGTTCCAACAGGATGTCATCCGCCCTGAACCCGCTGCGAAACGCATTCGGGCTTGAAAATTCGGCATACCGGGTACGGTCTTCCTCCAGGTGCTCAAAGGCAAAGGCGGCAAAATGCCCGCCCGCATCCATGGCAGCGATAACTTCCTCATCATGGCTGCCTATGGGCACAAAAACATCCGGGATAATCCCGCCTCCCCCATAGACTACCTTCCCTTTCGGGGTTGTGAACTTAAGGGAATCCGCCACCCTGATGTTGTCCTCGGACTCCAGTTCCCCATTGTTGTACCGTTGCATATACCGGTCGTAGTAATCCTCCGAACCCTTCCCGTAATCGCGCTGTATGGACCGGCCCGTAGGGGTGTAGTACCTGGATACCGTAAGGCGCACCGCTGAACCGTCTCCCAGGTCCATTTCCCGCTGTACCAGGCCCTTTCCAAAAGAACGCCTTCCCACGATGGTTCC
>JAWWDW010000402.1:0-2657 GCA_033719735.1 Robiginitalea sp.
AGCGGCCGTGGTGGCAAAACCGGTGGTCAACTGGATCAGCAAAACCCTGGTGGCCGACAATTATTTCTACTATGCCAACAGCAGGTACCCCGGGCAGCCCTGGGAGAATTTTGAAGGCTACTGGAAATTTTCACCCCTCTCCCTGGTGGGGAATATTGAAACGCCCACGATGGTCATGGTGGGGATGAACGATTTGCGGACCCCCCCAAGCGAGGCCAAACAACTCTACCACGCCCTGAAATTGCGGCAGGTGGAAACCGTGCTGGTGGAAATCCCGGAGGCGAGCCATGGGATCGCCAACCGCCCCAGCAACCTGATCAGCAAGGTGGCCCATACGCTTGCCTGGCTGGATAAATACCGGACCTCAACCGATAAGTGATGGCAAAAACCAGGCGGCACTGGCTGCTCAATGTCCTGATTATACTCGCTGTTCTTTGCAGCATCCTTGCCTTTGTGGTGCATTCCAGGAACTGGACCCGTTTGCAGGAAGACCGCATGCAGCTCCTTTCAGGCATCTATTATCGGGAACTGCCTTTCGGCGAACTGGACAGTGTGTTGTGGAAGGAGCGGATCCCCCAAATGGAACGAAGCCACGGATTTTCTTATTGGGCCCGGGAAAAAGGGGTTTTTGTGGATTCCCTGTACCCCCAACGCCCTGTTTATGTGTATGTGGACGACCTGAGGCAGCCTAAGATCAAGGTCCGTTACCGGGATACGTTAGTCCTCTACCTGAATTTTTCGGATTCCCTGGAAACCCAGGCCATGTACCGGTTTTTGCAAAATGAATTGGAATTGAGGTCTGGGCGATAGGAATATGCAGGGAAGTGGGTAGCTTTGAATCACTGTAAAAAAGAGAATGATGCGATTTTTATGGACCTTGTTACTGCTTCTGCCTTTTTCCCTTTCGGGCCAGCACCGCCTGGAAGTAGTCGTAAGCGGTGTGGCGTCTGCTGAGGGAAATGTGCTGGTGGCCCTCTATAGCGAGGCCTCCACCTTTCCCAAATTCGAATCGGTTTTCCGTACCGGGAAGGCCGCTGCTATGGTGGGGGATACCCGGGTAATACTGGAAGACCTGCCGGCAGGAGACTACGCCCTGGCCGTTTTCCACGACGAAAACGGAAACGACGCCCTTGACAAAAACTGGCTGGGCTTCCCAAAGGAAGACTACGGGTTTTCCATGGCGCGGACCAAGGCCTTTGGCCCCCCTTCGTTCCAGGAATGCCTGGTGGTCCTCAGGGAAGACATGACCCTGACCATCCCCCTGGAATAGATTAAGGCCTGTTGTTTTTTAGCGGTTCCGGAGTAAATCCTTCGGGCCGCTTCCATCGAACCGGGGCAGCGGGTTCTTCAGGCAACTCAAAACGGCTGGTTTCCAGCAACCGCAACGCTTCCTTTACACCTCGTTCCAGTTGCGGATCGCGTCCGTTCATGACCTCGGAGGGTTCCTGGATCACTTCGATATCCGGAGCGATGCCCTCGCCTTCCACGGCCCAGTTGCCGTCCAGGTCAAAAAAGCCTCCCCGGGGTGCTACCATCCGGCCCCCGTCTATAAATCTCGGGGTATCCCAGGTACCCACCAGGCCTCCCCAGGTGCGCGTTCCCACCAGGGGTCCCAGCTTTTTGGCCCGGAACATATAGGGCAACAGGTCTCCTCCGGAACCTGCCCGTTCATTGATCAGCATGACTTTTGGCCCCCAGATGCCTGCCATGGGCGTGGTCCAGGGCCGGTTGCTTTCCGTCTTGCTGTTGAAATAGCCGAAGAGCTCCCGGTCCATTATATCGATCATGTAGTCTGCGGCAAATCCGCCCCCGTTGTTGCGCTCATCCAGGATGACCCCTTTTTTGTCCTGCTGGGAGAAATAATAACGGTTGAAATATTCAAATCCCCGGGCCGAGGTGTTCGGGATATATACATAGGCGAGCTGTCCTCCGGAAAGGCTGTCCACTTTACTGCGGTTCTGTTCCACCCAGTCCAGGGTGCGCAGGCCAGACTCGTTTTGGATTGGTTTTACAACTACTTCCCGTGCAGTGGTCCCCTGGGGGGAGCTGCTGATGGTCAGGTAGATCTCCCGTCCGGCCGTTTGTTCCAACAAGGCATAGGGGTTCGTCCCGGCCTCCAGGTCCTTTCCGTCGATGGCGAGCAGGTAATCCCCTTCTTTTACCCCCAGGCCCGGAAGGGCCAGGGGGGCGTACAGGTCGGGGTTCCACTGTTCCCCCGTGTAGATTTTCGCAATCCGATACCTGCCGTTTTCAAGTTTAAAATCACAACCGAGCAGCCCGACAGGGACCCGGTCCAGGTCCGGCTGGTCGCCACCGGAGACATAGGAATGCCCGATGGCCACCTCCCCGCTGAGGATATCCACCACGTAGTTCAGGTCGGTCCGGTGGCGTACGTGATCGATCCAGGGCGCATACCAGGTATACACCGCATCCCAGGGGGCCCCGTGGACGTTGTCCACATAGAGGAAATCACGCATATAGCGCCACCCTTCCCTGAATATCTGATGGTATTCCTCCGTGGGTACCACCCTCAGGCGCATTTGCGTCTCCAGGGATTCGGCATCCGATAAATCCTTGCTTTTGGTTTTGCCGACCTTCCAGCCGGAGCCCTGTCGCACCAGGATCTGCTCCCGGCTGTCTGAGATCACAAAATCCCG
>JAWWDW010000403.1:0-2643 GCA_033719735.1 Robiginitalea sp.
GCCAAATTCGTACCCAAGAAGAAAGTAATTGCCGGGTTTTCAAACCTCTATATCGTGGATGTCCCCACGCCTCTGGCCCTGCCCTTTGCGTATTTCCCACTGACTACCGGGCGGACGGCCGGGATCCTGATGCCGACCTTCGGGATAGACCCGGACCGGGGCTTTTTCCTGCAGAACGGGGGGTATTACCTGCCCATCAACGACTATGTGGACCTTACCCTGACCGGAGACCTGTATGCCAATGGAAGCTATGGCCTTCGGACACAGTCTGTCTACGCCAAACGGTACCGGTTCCGGGGGAATGTAAACTTCCGGTATGAGAACCTGGTTACCAGCCAGAAAGGGTTTGACGACTATTCCCGCTCCACCATCTTCAACCTGCAGGTCTCCCACAACCAGGACGCCAAGGCCAATCCGAATTCCCGGTTTTCGGCCTCGGTGAATATCGGGAGCAGCCAGTATTTCCGGAATTCCCTGATCCAGCAAAACCTGCCCAATACGCAGATCAACAACCTGTCTTCCTCCATCTCCTATTCCAAGACCTTCCCGGCCTATCCGTCCGTGAACTTAAGCCTTACGGCCACCCACAACCAGAACACCAACACGGACGTAGTGGATTTGACCCTGCCCACCCTGCAGGCGAGCGTGGAGCGTATTTTCCCCTTTGCCAAACGGGAAGGAATCAAAAAAGGGGCCCTGCAGAACATCAACCTGCAGTACAACCTCAACGGCCGGTACGGGGTTCGCACGACCACGGAGGACTTTTTAACCTCCGAGATGTTTGAAAACGGGCGGCTGGGGGCACAACACCAGATACCCATCGCCACCAACTTCAAGGTGGCCAAGTACCTCAGCGTTTCCCTCGGCGGCTCCTATGAAGACGTCTGGACCTGGGAGACCTATCCGCAGCGGTATGACCCCGAGCTTCAGGAAGTGGTAAGAGATACCATCGCCGGGTTTGACCGCTTTAACCAGTACAACCTGGGGGGCTCTGTGGGAACCACGGTTTACGGGACCTTTACCTTTGGAGAAGACAAGAAGATACAGGCCCTGCGGCACGTAATGCGCCCCAGTGTGAGCTATGGCTGGGCGCCTTCCTTTGACCAGTACTACGACGAAGTCGTCAACGAGGCCACCGGGGACTCCATTTCCTTTACCCGCTTCCAGAATACGCCTTACGGAACCCCCAGGCAGGGAAAGAGCAGTTCCCTGAGCTTTTCGCTGGCCAACACCCTGGAGGCCAAGGTACGGGACAAGGATTCCACGGCTACCGAGCCCAAAAAAGTGATGTGGCTGAACAGTTTCAACCTCAATACGAGCTATAACCTGGAAGCGGACTCCCTCAAACTGGCACCCATCAACCTGACCGGTGGTACAAACCTTTTGGACAATAAAATGTCCGTGAACTTCGGGGCCAGTTTCGACCCGTATACAGTGGACAACACTGGCCGACGGATCAATACGCTGAACATCAATGCAGGTGGCGGCCTATTCCGGGTCACCAGTGCCCGGGCCAACCTCAGTTATTCCATTAGCAGCAAGGACTTTGAGAAAGACGAGCGGCGCGAAGAAGACGATCCTGAGGACCCCTACAGCGGCAGCAACTATGTGGCCACCAGCGGGGGACGGACCGATGAACTGTTCGGCCGGGCAGACAATTTCAACCGGAGTGCTTTTGAGGGAAGGGACCCGGATGCGGTGGAAAACCCCTCCTACGGCAACAAGGTAACTTGGGACCTGAGGCTGCAGTACGCCGTAACCTATAGCAACAACAACCGGCAGGGGGATATCACGAACAACTCCCTTATGTTCCGGGGCAACGTGAACCTGACCCCCCGCTGGCTGGTCGGGGTCTCCTCCGGATACGATTTTGTGAACAAGGGATTTACACTGACCCAGTTGAACTTTGAACGGGACCTGGACAGTTTCCACCTGAAATTCGACTGGGTTCCCTTCGGCAACAACGAGCGCTGGTATTTTTTCATCGGGATCAAGGCCAATATCCTGAAAGACCTGAAGTGGGAAAACCGAAGCCAGCGTCCCCAGATAAACTAAAAGAGCCCTAGCAATGAAAAAAATCATCCGAACCCCGAACGCACCGGCGCCCATCGGGCCCTATAACCAGGCGGTACGGGCCGGGAACACCCTCTATGTTTCCGGGCAAATCGCACTGGACCCTGCCACTGGCGAACTCCTCAACGGGAGTATTGAGGAAGAAACCCACCTGGTGATGAAAAACCTTCAGGCCGTTCTGGCAGCCGCCGGAGCGGATTTCCCCCAGGTGGTCAAGAGTACCATCTTCGTTAAGGACATGGGGCAGTTCTCCCGGATAAATGAGGTCTACGGCGCTTATTTCGATGCCGACACCGCACCTGCCCGGGAAACGGTGTAAGTGGCCAACCTGCCAAAGTATGTGAATGTGGAAATTTCGGTGATCGCTGTTGTGGAGTAGTTGGCAGTTGGCAGTAAAGATGCTACGCTTTTATTTTAAGGTTATAAGCCTGCCTCCCGCAGGGTTCAAGGTTCAATGACATGGGTCCCTTTAAAACAACATGGAGCATAAAGGAGAAGTCCCCAACCCAAACCCAGGAACAAGATACTCCCCTTCCAGGCAAATCCCTTGCACTTTTCAATCCTGAATCC
>JAWWDW010000404.1:0-2629 GCA_033719735.1 Robiginitalea sp.
AAGACCCCGTCTACCTGGTCTACGCCGTATTCTTTGGCATATTCAGGCGGGATGGAACTCACTCCAAGCACTCCTTTGATGACGTCCCCGTATTCGAGGAGGTCCTGGACAACTTTACGCGCTATGTTACTGGGGACGGCAAAGGAATAGCCGATGTAGGAGCCCGTCTGGGAAGTGATGGCCGTATTGATCCCGATCAGTTCCCCGTTGGTGTTGACCAGGGCCCCTCCGCTGTTACCCGGATTCACCGCCGCATCGGTTTGGATAAACGACTGGTTCCTGCCCAGGTTACGGGCCTTGGCACTGACAATCCCTGCGGTTACTGTAGAGGTGAGGTTAAAAGGGTTTCCCACGGCCAGGACCCATTCTCCAACTTTTACATTGTCTGAATCCCCAAAGGCCAGATAGGGCAGGGGAGCCTCCGTTTCTACTTTCAGCAGGGCAATATCTGTAATCGGGTCGGTCCCGACGACACTGGCCTCATAGGTCTTGTTGTCATTGAGGGTTACCATCAGCTGGTTTGCCTTGGCAATCACGTGGTTGTTGGTAACGATGTACCCGTCCGGGGAAATGATTACACCGGATCCGGTCCCCACCTGGGGCCGTGCCTGTTCCCCGTACCCGTAGAAAAATTCAAAGATGTTGCTCGGCCCCCGGTTGATGGTAATGTTCTTTACGTGGACCACCGCATTGACCGTCTTTTCTGCGGCCAGGGTGAAGTCTGCATCGTCAATCCCTGCCCCAGCAGGGTAGGAGGGCAGGTTGCTGGTCTCGAAGACAGGCAGGGAATCCGACTGCAATGCGGATTCCGGGACCGTGTTTTCGAAAAAGAGTTTATAGGTTCCCAGTGTCGTGAATCCCGCCAGCAGTGCGACGAGAAACAAACCTCCAAGTCGTTTCATAAGCGTGCTGTATTAGGTTTTTTAAAAGTAACAGATTTTTGAACCATCCTATTTTCGTTTAACGACATTTTAACGGGAAGGGTCCTCCGATTAAAACGTATCTTTGCGGCCATGCACCTCTCATTTTTCAAATATCAGGCCACCGGAAATGATTTCATCCTGGTGGATAACCGCAGGGAGCAGTTCCCCAAAAAGGATACCAAAACCATCGCACGGCTCTGTCACCGGCGCTTTGGGATTGGGGCGGACGGCCTGATCCTGCTGGAAACTGACAAATCGACAGATTTCAGGATGGTTTATTTCAACGCCGACGGGCGGGAGGGAAGCATGTGCGGGAATGGGGGCAGGTGTATCGCTGCTTTTGCCAACCACCTGGGATTGATTGAAGATTCCTGCAGGTTTATGGCCATTGACGGGGTTCACGAGGCCCATCTTGGGGATGGGAATGTCTCCCTTCAAATGCAGGATGTTGCAGAAATTCACGCCACCCCCCGGTATCTCTGGCTGGATACCGGGTCTCCCCATCACGTCCAGTTGTGGGAACCCTGGGATGCCCTGGATGTAAACCGGGAAGGCGCCAGGCTGCGCTACGGCCTCTACGGGGCCGGGGGGAGCAATATAAACTTCGTACACCCCCTGGGCGAAAATCGTTTTGAAGTCCGGACGTACGAAAGAGGGGTAGAGGCTGAAACCTATTCCTGTGGGACTGGCGTAACTGCGGTAGCCCTTGGGATGCACCACCTCGGGCGGCTCAGGGATGCCCCTGCTGAAATTAAAACTATGGGTGGGATGCTTCAGGTCCGGTTTTCCAAAGGCCCCGGGGGCTATTCGGATATCTGGCTGGAAGGCCCGGCCGAACTTGTTTTTAAAGGGGAACTGCCGTGAAACTCCTAAAAGGCACCCATATACACCTAAGGGCCCTGGAGCCGGAAGACCTGGAATTCCTGTATGCCCTGGAAAATGACCCTGATATCTGGGAGGTAAGCGGGACGCTGACACCCTATTCCAGGAAGGTACTCAGGGATTACCTTGAAAGGTCCCATCGGGATATATACGAGGTAAAGCAATTGCGGCTGGCCATATGTGCCACCCCCAAAACCCCTATCGGCCTGATTGACCTCTATGATTTTGATCCCAAACACCAGCGAGCCGGACTGGGGATCGTGATTTCCGAGCCCGAAGACCGGGACCGGGGCTACGGGGCAGAAGCCATCCGGTTGCTCACCGGATATGCCTTTGAAATCCTTGGGCTGCATCAACTCTACGCAAGTGTTGGGCAGAACAACCACCGCAGCCAGTATCTTTTCGAGAAGCTGGGGTTTGTAAAGAGCGGGGTGCGCAGGCAATGGTGGCGTACCGCCACTGGTTTTGAAGACGAATGGTTCTATCAAAAAATACGGGAAGATGTATCTTAAAAGAATCCTATTAATAGTGGTATTCCTCGGATTGCTGCTGGGCGGTTTGTTCGCTGCCATGGTATACCGTACCTTCTTTTCGCCGAATACGGCATTTTCCAACGCAGAAGCGTATGTGTTTATACCCACGGGAGCCGGATACGAAGCGCTCAAACCGCAACTGGCCCCCCTGCTGAAATTAAAACTATGGGTGGGATGCTTCAGGTCCGGTTTTCCAAAGGCCCAGGGGGCTATTCGGATATCTGGCTGGAAGGCCCGGCCGAACTTGTTTTTAAAGGGGAACTGCCGTGAAACTCCTAAAAGGCACCCATA
>JAWWDW010000405.1:0-2622 GCA_033719735.1 Robiginitalea sp.
ACCTTTTTGAACTGGCTCGTACTGCTCTACGGGCTGCGTACCGTACTTATGGCCTATTACGCTTTGAGACATCAGCCCTTACGGCTGACCTGGAAACTTCCCGGGGGCACGGGGGGTATCCTGAAATATTCAAGCCTGATTATTCTGGGGGGCTCCATTTCCGTGGTCCTCCTGGAAATAGACCGGTTTATGATCAACCAGTACATCCGCATTGAGAATGTGGCGTATTACACGGTGGCGGTCTTTATTGCCACGGTCATAATCGTGCCTTTCCGTTCCATGAACCAGATTACGTATCCCCTCACCGCATCCCTGATGCATTCGGGGGACCAGAAGGCCCTCAGGGACCTCTATAAACGAAGCTCCCTGAGCCTGCTGGCGATTTCCTCCCTGATATTTCTTGGGATCCTGCTGAACCTGGAGGACCTTTATCAGCTTTTGCCGGAGAATTATCGCGGGGGATTCGCAGTGGTACTGCTTCTGGGCCTGATGCGCGTTTTTGACTCCTTTTTGGGGATCAATACGGCCATCCTCTACAACTCCCGCTATTACGGCACGCTTTTGTTTATGGGAGTGGTGCTGGCGTTGCTGACCATTGCCCTGAACGCCTGGCTGATCCCGCTGATGGGCCTCACAGGGGCAGCGCTTGCAACTTTCAGCGCTGTTTTCTTATACAACCTCGCCAAAATGGTGTTTGTCAGGATAATATTCGGGCTCACCCCCTGGAGTAAGGGTAGCCTGCAGGTCCTGTTGCTGACCCTGGGAACCTACCTCCTCTTTTTCTGGGTGGTGCTGCCGTTCCATCCCCTGGTGAATATCTTTTTGAAAAGCCTTGGGATTTCGGCGGTCTATCTGGGGGGGGTACTGCGATTCAGGATTTCCGGGGACCTTATTCAGTTGCTTCAAAAACGCCTTAAAAAATAGACCCCGGGAAACGAATGCCTCCACGGGGTCTGAACAACTAACCAACCTAAACTCGAACCTAACTTTAATCCCTTCCGGACCGCCTGGCAGCCCTGTCAGGGGTGCGTTTTGTGCGCTGCGTGACCGCCCTGGAGCGACCCTCGGTGCGCTCTGAACTACGCACCTTGCTTACGCGGGTCTTTGACCTGGAGTTCCGGACGATGCCCCTGTCTGCACGGTCAACACCAGCCCGGGACGACTGCCGGACATTCCTGCCGGACTCAGCCCGAACCCTGGAACTCCGGTTTGCAACCTTTGTCCGCCCTGTTTGGGCTGCCCGGCTGGTCCGCAGATTGCTCCGTTCCCTTTGCGTCACAGCTCTTCCCTTGCCCACGGTCCGTGTACTCCTGCCAGAGGTGTTTTCGGAATACCTGGCAGCATTGCCCTGCCGTTGTGTGCTGCGGGCCGTACGCGTGCTATTGCTCCGGTTATTTCGAACCGATTCCCGGGCCACCACGCGATGGTCGTTTCGATAGATACGGGCCCGCTCTGTCCGGGGCCGGTACCTGTAGGTTTTTCCCACGTGGGCGTATGCCCTCCTTACATTGTTGCGGTAAGGCCTGTGGTAGGTGTATCGGACCGGGTGGTAATACCTGCGGTACGGATGGTTGTATACCATGCAGTAGCCAAGGGCCGGTCGTACAAAAAACCTGTGGAAAGGCCTGTAGGCGTATATCCGGTTATACGGGTTGATATACCCGATGTGATAGTCGTAGTAGCCCAGGGGGGTATAGAAAACCCGCATCCCTCCCAGACGGTAGACACGATTGTTCCGGTAGGAGATCCAAACGCCCCCGATCCGGTTTACCCGGCCGTAAAAGTCGTAGAAGACGGGTACGCGCTGCACCTGTATCACGGCTCCATAGTCGTCGTACTGTACGAAGGGGTTGTAATTATAACCTGAATTGAAGGTGATGGCTGCAGCACCGAGGCGTACCCCGGCCTGTACCTGCAGCTGGTTGTCGATGTAAAAATCAAATTCCCCATCCGGATAAACCGAGAAGGTTACTCCGTTTTCCATAAAGATGAAGGAATTGGAATACCCGAACATCGTCGCTGTTGCAACCTTATTTTCCGAGGCTTCGGCCCTGGAGTTTCCAACTCCGATCAAAAGGGCCGCAAAAAAGAGTACAAAATGTTTCATGGCGATACGGTTTTAAGTTCCGGATGCAAATCCTTACATCCACCCTTATGAAAACAAGCACCGTGCCAAAAATGAAACAAGAGTCGTAAGTCACTATATATCAGTGTTATAACGGAAAGAGGTGATCAATGGATTTCCTTGCGCTCTGAAGAAAATCGGCATCCGGGCCCCAAAGGCCTCCGGCCCTTCGGTTTATATGGAAACCTTTTCTTTCAGGTACCGGCCGGTGATGGAATCAGGAGATGCCGCTATTTCTTCAGGGGTTCCGAAGGCCACCAGTTGCCCTCCTTTATCCCCCCCTCCGGGCCCCAGGTCGATGACGTGGTCTGCGCTTTTGATCAGTTCGATATTGTGCTCGATCACGATGATGGAGTGCCCTTTGTCAATGAGGGCATTGAAGGAATCCAACAGTTTGCGGATGTCGTGAAAATGGAGGCCGGTAGTGGGTTCGTCAAAGATAAAAAGGGCCTTGTCCTTTCCCTGCCCTTTGCCGAGGAAGGAGGCAAGTTTGATCC
>JAWWDW010000406.1:0-2621 GCA_033719735.1 Robiginitalea sp.
GTCCGTGATGGTCCGTGCCAGTTTCAGAATCCGGTCGTAAGCCCTTGCGGAGAGCTCCAGCCTTTCCATGGCAGAGCGGAGGAGTTTCAGGGTGCTTTTTTGCAAGGTACAGCAGGTGCGGATTTGCCGCGTATCCATCTGGGCATTGCAGTGTATCCGGGCCTGACCTGCAAAACGCCTTGACTGGATCCTTCGGGCAGCCACCACACGTTTCCGGATCTGGGCACTGGACTCGCCTTTCCGGCTGGATGAAATTTGGTCAAAGGGAACAGGGCTTACTTCCATATGAATGTCAATCCGGTCCAGGAGGGGTCCGGAAATCCGACTGAGGTAGCGTTGCATCTCATTCCGGGAATTCGAAAACCCATGGCTCTCAGGGCTGAAATACCCGGACGGGCTAGGGTTCATACTGGCCACCAGCATAAAGCTGCTGGGATAGGTGATGGTGAATTTGGTCCTGGCTATGGTCACCTCACGGTCTTCCAGGGGTTGCCGCATCACCTCGAGCACGTTCCTTTTGAATTCTGGCAATTCGTCCAGGAAGAGGACCCCATTGTGGGCCAGGGAAATCTCCCCGGGTTGGGGATAGGATCCGCCGCCCACGAGGGCGGTATCCGAAATAGTGTGGTGGGGGCTCCGGAAGGGACGCCGGCGGATAAGCCCTCCCCTGCCAGGCCCCGAAGCCACGCTGTGGATCCGCGTGGTCTCCAGGGATTCCTCCAGGCTCATGGGAGGGAGAATGCCGGGCAACCTTTTTGCGAGCATGGTCTTCCCGGAACCCGGGGGCCCGATCAGGATAAGGTTATGCCCTCCGGCTGCCGCGATCTCCATACACCGTTTTACGGCTTCCTGCCCCCTGACATCGCTGAAGTCCGGCGACTCATGGACTTCGCCTGTGTGCAAACCAGTGGTATTGTGATTTCCAACAGGCAGATCCCCTTCTCCGCTGAAAAATGATAGTACCTGGGAAAGCCTGGCTGCGCCCCTGACTTCAAGGCCTTCCACCACCGCGGATTCCCCCACATTTTCCTCCGGTACCACAATACCCTTAAAACCGCATTCGCGGGCGTTCAAGGCTATGGAAAGGGCCCCTTTTACGGGTTTGAGCTGCCCGTCCAGGGAAAGTTCCCCCATGATAAGATACGCCTCCAGCAGGTCTGTGATGAGCTGTCCGGAGGACACCAGGATCCCAAGGGCCAGGGGCAGGTCGTAGGCTGCCCCTTCCTTGCGCAGGTCCGCCGGGGCCATGTTGATGGTAATTTTCTTGCCGGGGATCCGGTAGCCATTGTTGAGCAATGCCGCAGCGATTCGGTAATTGCTCTCCCGGATGGCATTGTCGGGCAGGCCCACCAAATGATACCCAACCCCTTTGTCAATATGTACTTCGATGGTTACGGGGATGGCCTCAATACCATACAGGGCACTGCTGTGGACTTTGGCGAGCATATGGGGCTTTTAGCTTCAGAATACCGCCTGGCCCTGCAATATCCCTGCACACCATCCCTCGGGGTTGCATGCAGGTCATCTTTTGGATCACCCTATTCAGGCATGCAGCCAATGACACAGGTCATTGCAAATACTGAAGGATTCCCCTAATTTTTTGGACCTTCATTAAATCCGCTGATATCCAAATGGATATGACCTGTTGCGCATAGCGCCAAAAACTAAAACCAACTTCTCATGAAACCAAAAAGACTTTTCCAGGAACTCTCCAGGCGAAATGTCTACAGGGCTGTTCTGGCGTATCTTGCCGTGGCCTGGGTCCTGATCGAATTCGCCTCTGTGGTGCTACCCACCTTTAATGCCCCTTCCTTCCTGTTGCAGGGGCTTATTTACCTGCTGGCCATCGGTTTGGTTTTCTGGACCATCTTCGCCTGGGTATACGACCTTACCCCTGAAGGGTGGAAGAAGACCCCGGAGTGGACCGATTCCACGGAAACAAGGGCTGCGAACAGCCGCCGGCTCAATGCCGTGATTGCGGTAGCCGGGGTAACCGGTCTATTGCTGTTGCTGGCCGGAAGTTTCTGGGCAGGATCCAAATGGACACAAAAAGATACCCTCGCGTACAACCCGGAATATCGGATCGCCGTAATTCCCTTTGAAATAGACACTTCAGAGATCGAGACCGTCGAATACTTTCAAATGGGTTCGACCCAGGGACTCATTGACGCCCTGGCCGAGGGACCATCCCTGATGGTACTCGATATGGGGTCCACCAGGCATTTCAGGGCCGGAATGGTCCCGGAGAATTCCTACCTGGCGGACAACGCGGAAAACATCGACTACTTTGTTTTCGGGAGCCTTAAAAAAGAGGACAACCAAATACAGGTAAGGCTCGAGGTCCGAAAGGAATTGCTGCAAGACCCGTTCTGGACGAGGCAGTACCAGACGGACCTTTCCGAAATCAAAAAGCTCTGGCGGTCCATTGCCGACGATATTTATGAGGGCATCGGATTGCGGACGGGTGAAACCGCTATGGTCAAAAGTGAAATTCGTTCCATACGGCCCGAAACCTACGAGTTGTACCTGAAGGGCAAATACTATTTGGGCAAGTCTACGGTACCCGAATGGCAACAGGGTTTGGTGTACCTGCAGGAAGCCATAGACCGGAATCCGGCCGA
>JAWWDW010000407.1:0-2620 GCA_033719735.1 Robiginitalea sp.
CAGCCTTCGGGCTGGCTTTTTCATTTTTCCCGAACCCACTGAAAGAGGGTCGGACCCACGCTTCAGGTTCTCCGGCCTACTTCAGGTTGGCAAGGCTCTTTTCCAGGGTCTCAATTTTGGCTTCTGCGTCGGCTGCCTTCTTTCGCTCCAGGTCCACTACCTTCTGAGGCGCATTGTCTACAAAACGCTGGTTGGAGAGCTTCTTTTGCACGGATGTCAGAAAGCCCCTGGTATAGTCAAGTTCTTCCTGAATTTTCTGGATTTCGGCCTCAAGGTCCACAGCCCCTTCCAGGGGAATGTAGTATTCATTGCTTTTTACCCGGAAGGACAGGGCGCCTTCAGGGGCATCCCCCGTGTAGGTAATCTCCTCCGTATTGGCCAGTTTCCGGATCAAAACATCCCATTTCTGATCTACCTTTTCTTCATCGACGGCATAAAGGTCCACGGCTTCCCTGAAGGGGATGCTCTTCTCCTTGCGGATGGTGCGGATCCCGGAAATAACCTCTTTGGTAAATTCAAATCCCTGGAGCAGGGCCGGATCAAAGGATTCTTTTTCGGGCCAGCGGGAAACGATCAGTGCGGATTCCGGGGTCCGTTCTGAAATGTGCTGCCATACCTCTTCGCTCAGGAACGGCATAAAGGGATGGAGGAGTTTCAGGTTTTCCTCAAAAAGGCGGATTACTGCCCCATGGGTGATCGGGTCTATGGGCTCGCCAAAGGCAGGTTTGGCAATCTCCAGCAACCAGGAGCAGAAGTCATCCCAGATCAGTTTATAGGTTGCCATCAGGGCATCCGATATCCGGTATTTGGAATAGTGGTCTTCAATTTCAGCCAGGGTCTGCTGAAAACGGGCCTCGTACCATTGGATCCCCAGGCGGGCTGACTCGGGTTGTTCGACGCCCTTTTCCGGGTTCCATCCCATCACAAGGCGGAACGCATTCCAGATCTTGTTGGCAAAATTCTTGCCCTGCTGGCAGAGGACCTCATCAAAAAGGAGGTCGTTGCCCGCTGCAGAGCTTAAAAGCAACCCAACCCGGACCCCATCTGCCCCATAGGCTTCGATCAGTTTCAGGGCATCGGGGGAGTTCCCGAGGGATTTCGACATCTTCCGTCGCTGTTTATCACGAACGATCCCCGTCAGGTAGACCTTTTCAAAGGGACGTTCCCCCCTGAAGTGATACCCGGCCATGATCATCCGGGCTACCCAGAAGAAAAGGATATCGGGGGCCGTGACCAGGTCACTGGTAGGGTAGTAATAGGAAACTTCCGCATTGTCCGGATCCAGGATCCCGCCAAAGACGCTGATCGGCCAGAGCCAGGATGAAAACCAGGTATCCAGAACGTCCTCGTCCTGCCTGAGATCCTCCCTTTTCAGGTCGGGCCGGCCACTTTGCTCCCTGGCCAGTTCCAGGGCTGCTTCCGGGGTTTCGGCCACCACCATATCCGATTTCGAGGGGCCGTAGTAATAGGCCGGAATCCGCTGTCCCCACCACAGCTGTCGCGAGATGTTCCAGTCCCGTATATTCTCCATCCAGTGCCGGTAGGTGTTTTCGAACTTGGAGGGTACCAACTGCACCTCACCGGTCTCCAGGACGGCTTTTATGGCGGGTTCCGCCATCTCCTTCATCTTCAGGAACCACTGGTCCGAAAGCCTGGGTTCGATTACGGCTTTGGTCCGCTCGGAGGTCCCCACCTTATGGGTGTAGGGTTCTTTTTTGACCAGAAAACCCTTTTCCTCCAGTTCGGCTGCGATGGCCTTGCGCGCCTCGAAACGGTCCATCCCTTCATAGTGGAGGCCATAGGCGTTCAGGGTACCATCCGGATTGAAGATATCGACCAGTTCCAGGTTGTATTTCTGTCCGATTTCATAGTCGTTCTCGTCATGGGCAGGGGTGATCTTCAGGCACCCTGTCCCAAATTCCATGGTTACATATTCGTCCTGGATCACCGGCACCACCCTGTCGCAAAGGGGCACCCGCACTTTTTTCCCATGCAGGTGGGCAAACCGTTCATCGTCAGGGTGTACGCAGACCGCGGTATCCCCCAGGAGGGTTTCGGGCCGGGTGGTGGCAATGACCACCCTGGCATCGGAGCCCTCCACCGGATAGGCAATGTGGTAAAGGTGCCCCTGTCGCTCCTCGTACTGCACCTCTTCATCCGAGAGGGTGGTCCGTGCCTCAGGATCCCAGTTCACCATCCGGTAGCCCCTGTAGATAAGGCCTTCCCGGTACAGATCCACGAATACTTTTATTACCGAGGCCTCCATGTCGGGGTCCATCGTAAAGGACGTCCGCTTCCAGTCACAGGAACATCCCAGTTTTTTGAGCTGCTCCAGGATGACCCCCCCGTACTGCCGCGTCCATTCCCAGGCATGCTCCAGGAAGTCCTCCCGGCTGAGGGAGGCCTTTGGGATGCCTTCAGCCTTAAGCTTTGCCACCACCTTTGCCTCCGTGGCGATGGAGGCGTGGTCGGTACCCGGCACCCAGCAGGCATTCAGACCCTGCATCCGGGCCCTTCGGATCAATACGTCCTGGATGGTGTTGTTTAGCATATGCCCCATGTGCAGGACCCCGGTTACATTGGGTGGGGGGATTACGATGGTGTAGGGCTCCCGCTCATC
>JAWWDW010000408.1:0-2619 GCA_033719735.1 Robiginitalea sp.
GATTTCGGTAACCTCTTCTACCGTACCGGTCATGGACATGCTTCGGGTTTCTCGGTCAAAGGCAAAGTGGCCCATGGGGGGAATGGGAATCACAAAATACCGGAACCCCGCTGCTTTGGAATCGGCAATCATTTGATCGGCATTCTCCAGGGTAACCCCACCCTGGTGTACGCTCAGGGGCACCAGCCCAAGTTCCCCGAGATAGGTTTTGAATTCCGCTGGCGCCATCCCGTAGAACTTGCCATCCCTGTAGCTTGTCGCCTCGATATTCACGTACCCGAGATCTGCCAGTTGTTTTAAGACCCCTTTGGGGTCGTTTTCCATGAGGTCCCTTACCGTGTACAGGGTTGCCCCGGGAGCAATGGTTTCAGACTGGGAATGGCAGGGGAAAAGAAGCGTTCCTGTCAGGAGGAACATTACGAAGTACTTGAAATTCATGTTGGATCAGGTTTAGAAGGGTTTCTGGAATTGGACTTCCACGGCCTTAAAGATAGGGAATCTGCAAAAGCCCCCGCAGTTCCCCGGAAGCCTCTTTGCGCTACTGCTTCAGGCTGTTCAGGAATTTTTTTACTTCCGGATCGTCAAAAGCGATCATCCCTGAGCGCCGGTACAGGGTCTTTTCCTTTTTGTCCAAAATAAAGGTGGTCGGGATCGAGCTGGCTTTCAGGGGCTGAGGGATTGGCCCTGTGGTCTGGTAAACAGGGAAAGAATACCCGTTGCGGTCCCTGTAATTCCGGGCCGCCTCCATGGTCCGGTCCCAGGTAATCATCACAAACCCAAGCTCCTTTTCCGACTCGTAGAGCGAATTCAGCCCGGGCATTTCTGCCACGCAGGGCGGACACCAGCTCGCCCAGGCATTGATCAGCACCACCTCCTGCCCAAAGCCCCCAAGGGTGGTTTTTCTCCCATCCTCACCGATCAGCTGAAGACCGGAGAGGGTCCCGGGATCCAAAGCCACCTGCTCGAAATCAACAGCGCTCACCGCCTTGGGTGCAATGATACCGGTGCGGATCAGGGTGTTTTTAAGGCCTGAATAGACCCGCACATGATATCCCGTGGCGTAGAGGACCACCCCCAAAACAAGGAGGAACAGAAGATTGCTTTTGAAGCTGCGACTTGTAAAGAATGCTTTTATCCTGTCCATAGAAAGTGCAAAGGTACAAGATAAACCCGGGGAAGGCTGTAACCTGGGTTACCCCTGAACCCATATTTTTGGGTCAGGCCTTTCAGGAAGCCCTCCTTTTGTTGCGTTCCCCCAGCCACCAGCGTGAATGGAGCGGTTTTTTCACCAGGCCAAATTTTTTGACAGCACATTTTTCAAGGTGCTGCCGCATCTCCGACACCGAATCGGTCATAAAGATGAGGTCCATATCATCCCTGCTGATACTTTCTTTTTCGGCCATCAGCTGAATGTGTTCGTAGAGTTCCTTGTGATACTGCTTGCCGAAAATAACCACGGGGAAATCGGCGATCATCTTCGTTTGGATCAGGGTGAGGGACTCGAACAGCTCGTCGAGGGTACCTACCCCGCCTGGCAGAACGATAAAGGCATAGGAATATTTCACCAGCATGAATTTCCGTACAAAGAAATAGGGAATGTCGATCCATTTATGAAGATACGGGTTGGGCTGTTGCTCCCGGGGAAGGATGATGTTGCACCCAATGGAGTACCCTCCATGCTCATAGGCCCCCTTATTGGCAGCCTCCATAATCCCGGGGCCTCCCCCGGTCATCACCGTGAACCCCATGGCGGAGAGTTCCCTGCCTACCGCTTCGGCTTGTTTGTAGTACGGGTTTTCGGGGTCAAACCGGGCCGAACCGAAGACTGTCACACAAGGCCCCACAAAGTGCAGTTTCCGAAAGCCCCGAATGAATTGATAACCTACCTTCAGGGCAAACCAAAATTCCTTCAGGCGGTTCCTGGGGCCTTCCAGGAAGGGTTTTTCGGCACTGTTGCTGTAGTCCAGTTTGAAGGCCTGGGGATCTTTCGGGGCTTTTTCATCCATATTAAGTCGTTTGGATGAAAATACACAGGATTTGCCGATTCTGCTAACCTTTAATAGCAGCCAGGGGTTTGAGCTGGGCCACGGGGGTTACAATCCCGGCGGCACTCACAGAACGCACCACGGCATCCACGTCTTTGTAGGCCTCGGGTGCCTCTTCCGCAATCCGGCGGTAGGAAGCCTCCAGATAGATCCCGGCTTCCTGCAACTCCTGTTTCAACACAGGTGCATTGACCTGTTTTTTGGCTGCCGTGCGGGACAACCGCCTTCCGGCTCCGTGGCAGCAGGAACCAAACGCGACATGGGCGCTGTCTTCCGCCCCGGCCAGGACGTACGAACTCGTGCCCATACTACCGGGAATCAGAACGGCCTGCCCGTAAGGCTTATGGGAGCACGGGATTTCTTCATGCCAGGGGCCAAAGGCACGGGTGGCCCCTTTCCGGTGTACCACTACCTTCTGAGGGACCCCCTCGATTTCATGGGTTTCCACCTTGGCGATGTTATGGGCCACGTCATAAAGCACTTCCGGGGGTGCCTCATCCGGCCCAAAAATATTTTTCCACACCTGTCGTACTTCCCAGGTGACCAGTTGCCGGTTGCACCAGGCAAAATTGGC
>JAWWDW010000409.1:0-2608 GCA_033719735.1 Robiginitalea sp.
GGAGGTGGTAAAACTCGCTCTGGATATCTTCAATGAACCTTTTATCCATTTTATAAGCGATGAGGAGGAAGTCATCGCCAAGATGGACCGAACCCAGCTCATACGGGTGGTTACCAACCTGGTCAAGAACGCCATTCAGGCCCTCCCGGAGCAGCCCAATCCGCGGATCGTGGTATCGGTGGCCTCCGAGGCCGATATGGCCGTTATTTCGGTGGCCGATAATGGAAAAGGCATTGCGGAAGCCTTCATGGATAAAATATTTGAACCGAAATTCACTACAAAAAGCAGTGGCATGGGCCTGGGGCTGGGAATGGTTAAAACCATCGTGGAGACGTATAACGGACGAATCGATTTCTCTTCCCAACCCGGCAAAGGCACGGTTTTTTACGTACGCATACCGAAAATGAAATCATAAAAAATACGCACCATGGATTTTAACAATGTACAGATCGCTCTGGAAGATGCCATAGCCCGGGTATGTATCGACCGCCCAAAGAAGTTAAACGCCCTCAATCGAGAGACCATTGAAGAGCTCCACGAAGTGTTCAAGACCCTGGAATCCGATCCGAAGGTACGCCTTATCATCCTCAGGGGGTCGGGACCCAAAGCATTTGTCGCCGGGGCTGATATTGCGGAATTTGCCAGTTTTGATGTAGAAGAGGGCAAAGCGCTTTCGGCACGTGGGCAGCGCGAGCTTTTTGACCTGGTGGAAAACCTGAAGACCCCGGTAATTGCGGCCATAAATGGCTTTGCCCTGGGCGGGGGGTTGGAACTCGCGATGGCATGTCATTTCAGGGTGGCCAGCGAGAATGCTAAAATGGGCCTTCCGGAGGTCTCTTTAGGGGTCATCCCGGGGTATGGGGGCACCCAGCGGCTTCCCATGCTCATCGGCAGGGGAAGGGCCATGGAAATGGTCCTCACCGGTGGGATGATCGGGGCCCGGCAAGCCCTGGAGTACGGTCTGGTCAACCATGTGGTAGCCTCTGAGGAACTGGATGATTTCTGCGGGGAACTGGGTACAAAGATCACCAGGAACTCCCCGGTAGCCATTTCCTATGCAATAAAAGCGGTAAATGCGGGTTTTAGTAGTAATAAACCCGGATATCAGGCCGAAATCGAAGCCTTTGGCACCTGTTTCGGCACGGAGGATTTCAAAGAGGGAACCACGGCGTTCCTCGAAAAACGCTCCCCTGATTTCCCCGGGTTCTGAACCCAAATCGCCCCATGGTACGAAGACTCTTCCTGTTGGCAGGCATCCTGGCTTTTTGCTTTTCCCAGGCGCAGGAGATGCCCCTTGAATACCGTTTCGGAGAGAAATATAAGGATCGGTATAAATATTCGAACCTCCTTTGTTTTTCGGACACGCCATCCGGAGAGAAAATCCTTGTAAGGGCATACTACACGGGACTTTTACTGCGTCCCAAGGGATATTTGATCGAGCGTTACAGCCCGGAGCTGGAACTCATTGACGAATACAACTACAAGTACAAAGAGGCGGATTTTGTGCATGGGTTCGTGGCCAATGGCCAGATCCACATGCTCTTTCTGGCCTACGACCAGGAACAAGCCACCTATGAGTATACGGTTCACCAAAGTCCTGTTGGCACCTATGATTTTTCCGTCCGGACCCTGTTGACCATTGCTGGGCAAGAGGTAGACCAGCCCCTGGAGAAAAACTATTTCAACCGGGATTTCAAATCGGGTTTTAGCACCACCGTCCTTGCTGACCCGGACGCCCGATCGTTCAGCATCAGCATCCTTCGAAAGGAAAACAAGGACCTGCAGCATCGCATCCTGGTCTACGACAATCAACTGAACAAAATGCTGGACGTGGATTTTTCTGCGCCCAGCGAAGAAAAGAATCATGCCTTTGAGGAGATGGCTGTAGCCCCGGACCTCTCCTCGGTATACCTGGTGGGGAAAGCCTATTTCAGGAAACGCCGGTTTAAAGAGGGGGAGCGCCGGTATCAGTACGAGCTGCAACGTTTGGACAAAGCGGGCATACAAACCCTGATCTTTGACGAACCGGGAATCTATTCAGAGGGCATAAAACCCCTCTGGAAGGGCGATAAACTCGTCTGTGCCGGATTTTATGCAGACCGGAAAGACAACCGGTACAACGGGCTGGAGTATTTTTTGGTCAACCCGAAGACCCTGGCCGTACTGAACCGAAAATACAGCCCGTTTTCAGAGCAGTTCATGTTGGATAAATTCGGAAAAGAAACGGATAAGGCGATCAAGAACCTGGTGTTCAAAGGGGCCCACTTCACAGCGGATGGATCCCTTCTTTTTAACGCGGAGGAGTTTTTTATTACAGAAAGCGTGCAGGCCAATGCCAGCGGAGGCCGCGTGCGTGTGGAACGGCACCACCATAACGATATCGTAAGCGTGAAATTCGATCCGCAGGGAGGCCTGGTCTGGGCCAGGAATATCAACAAGACTGAAGTTACCCAGGGAGACGGTGCCTACGCCTCTTACAGCTCGTTTTCCAAAGAGGGTCACACCTATTTTTTCATCTGTACCTCGGCCGAGGCCCCACAAATCATCAATGGCCAGCGCGTCATCTTCAAACAGGGGTTCAGCCGCAGGCGGAATGTTTTTGTGATCC
>JAWWDW010000410.1:0-2608 GCA_033719735.1 Robiginitalea sp.
CCTTTTTTACTGCGGGTTTCGGGGGTTATGGTAAACGGAATCCGTTCCTCGAGCTCTGAAACCTCCTCCTTCAGGACTTCCCGTACGATTGGATTGCCAATGACCGGGGAGAGGCCATAGGAAGACATGAGATAGTTTGTACGGGTATCCGGCTCGAATACCATCTTGCCCTCCCTGTTTAAGCGGAAGGTTCCCAAACCTGCCAGCTCCAGGGGTTCCCCGCCTGCAAGGGTGTCTTTCCACAGGCGCGACTGGGAGGTAACCCGTTCAAGGGTCTTTTCATAGGAATCTCCTTCTGTCTGGGCAACATGGGACACAAGAAGGCCGTCGTTGGTGTTGAGGCGGGCGTTGAAGGACAACTCTTTGAAAGGAGGGTAAAACGTGTTGCTATCCCTTTGCAGGGAGGCAGACTTAATTTGGCTTAGAAAAGCTCCAAACCCCGGAACGACCACACACTGGTACCTGTAAAGAAGATTCGCTATGTGCACTTCGAGCTGCATGAAAACAAAGATGGAAAAATTTAACAGTCCTGACAACCTGAGGCCACTGGTTTTTATCAACACAGGATGTGGGGTAAATTGTTAATTGCGACCCTAAATGAGCGAAAGTGAACTACTTGCATTCCTGAGATTGCAAATAACCCCGGGGGTGGGACCCGTGAATGCCCGGAAGTTGATCGGATATTTCGGCAGGGCATCTGCCATCTTTGAGCATGCTGAGAAGGCCCTCCTTGAGATCCCCGGTATCGGCAGGGGCAGGGTCAGCCACCTGTTGAGCGAAACGTACAAGCGCCAGGCAGCGGAGCAGTGGGAGAAGATTCAGCAGCAAGGGATTCGCTGCCTGGCATTTGGGCAGCCGGGCTATCCGGAACTATTAAGGCAGTGCGAGGATGCCCCGCTCCTGCTTTTCCTGAAGGGTGCGTTTTCCTTTGGCAAAAAACGCTTCATAAGCATCGTCGGGACGCGGAACATGACTTCCAGGGGCCGTTCCTTTTGCGAGCAGTTCCTTCAGGACCTGGCACCGTATAACCCGGTAGTGATCAGTGGTCTGGCCTATGGCATTGATATTTGTTCCCACAAGGTGGCTCTGAAGCACGGACTGGAAACCGTTGCCTGTCTCGGCCACGGTCTCGACCAGGTGTATCCGCAAGCACATGCCCGTTATCTTTCAAAGATCCAGGATCAGGGCGGTTTGTTGACGGAGTTCTGGTTGGGAACACCTCCGGAACCTGTGAATTTTGTAAAGCGCAACCGGATTATCGCCGGTCTGAGTGAAGCGACGGTAGTCGTGGAATCAGCAACCAGGGGGGGCAGTCTTATCACGGCAGATTTGGCCTTTGGATACCACCGCGACGTCTTTTCGGTTCCGGGCCGTCCCACAGATGTATTCAGCCAGGGCTGTAACCTTCTCATCCGGGATCAAAAGGCCCACCTGCTGCAGACTGCTGCAGAATTTGTAAATACGATGAACTGGAACGCAGACCATACAAAGAAAAACTCCATAAATCCCATACCTGTCAGGCAAGAGGACCTTGGAGGAGATGAAAAACCCATTGTAGCCTATTTGACCGGAAAGGACGCACAGCTGCTGGATGATATTGCCCTGGGATGCCAGTTGCCCATAAAATCGGCAGTGGCAGCCCTGTTCCAGCTGGAGATGAAAGGGCTTGTGACTCCGTTACCCGGCAAGCGGTATCTGTTGAAGGCCTGAACCCTAGTAACCTAATTTGGTTCTTACGCGGGCCAGGACTTCATCCGCAACTTTATGGGCCTTTCGGGCCCCCTTCTGGAGGGCTTCGTCAATGTCATCCCGGTGTTCCATGTAGTAGTTGAAGCGCTCCCGCGGCTCTGCGAAGGTTTTGAGGATGCATTCGTACAACGCCTGTTTGGCGTGGCCGTACCCGTAGTTGCCTCCCAGGTAATTCTTTCGCATTCCGGCTACCTCTTCCGGGCTCGCCAGCATGCTGTAAAGGGCAAAAACGGTATCCCCGTCCGGATCTTTGGGTTCTTCCAGGGGCGTGCTGTCCGTGACAATACCCATGATTTGCTTTCGGAGCTTTTTATCGGGCAGGAAGATATCGATCAGGTTCCCCTTGCTTTTGCTCATCTTTTGGCCATCCGTACCCGGAATATACATGGTCTCTTCCTGTACCCTGGCTTCCGGGATCACAAAAGTTTCCCCCATTTGGGCGTGGAAGCGCGCTGCCACATCCCTGGTCATTTCCAGGTGTTGCAACTGGTCCTTGCCAACCGGGACGATATCGGCATCGTACAGCAGGATATCGGCAGCCATCAGCATGGGGTAGGTGAAAAGCCCGGCATTCACATCTTCCAGCCGATCCGCCTTGTCCTTGAAGGAATGGGCCAGGGTCAGTCGCTGGTAGGGAAAAAAGCAGCTGAGGTACCAGGAGAGCTCCGTAACCTGGGGCACATCGCTTTGCCGGTAGAACACGGTTTTTTCGATATCCAGGCCAAAAGCCAGCCAGGCTGCCGCAGTGGCATAGGTATTTTCCCGGAGGACAGCCCCATCTTTAATCTGTGTGAGGGAATGCATGTCCGCAATAAACAGGTACGAATCGTTTTCCGGGGCAGCGGCCATGGAAATGGCA
>JAWWDW010000411.1:0-2606 GCA_033719735.1 Robiginitalea sp.
ACACGCTGTTTCTGCCCCCCGGAAAGTTCGCTGGGCAGGTGGTGTGACCACTCCTTAAGACCTACCTGTTCGAGGTATTTCAGGGACTTTTCCTGCCGCTCCTTCCTGCCTACCCCCTGATAATACAAGGGAAGAGCGACGTTTTCCAGAGCCGTTTTGTAGTTGATCAGGTTAAATGACTGAAAGATAAACCCGAGGAACTTGTTGCGGTAATTGGCCGCCTTGGTTTCATTGAGGTTTTTGATCGGCAACCCGTCGAGGTGGTATTCCCCGGAATCCGCCACGTCCAGCATGCCCAGGATATTCAGCAAGGTGGACTTCCCGGACCCGGAGGAGCCCATGATGGCCACGAGTTCACCTTCTTTTACACTAAAATTGATTCCTTTCAGGACATGCAGGGAATTGCTGCCCATTTTATAGGATTTGTGAAGATCTTTAATTTCAATCATGGTTGGTTAGCGCTTTGTCCGCTCTGAGTGTTAGACCGCGAAGTTGTTAAATTGTTACAAACAGGACTGTAAATATTATGTTAAAAGCCCTCAGGCGCCGGATTCTTCGGAAGCCAGGGCATTCCAAACCTTGATCGCATCCCCTTCCCCGAGTCCGGACTTAACCTCCACGTAGATTCCGTCACTGACCCCAAGTTCGAGGTCGCGGCGCTCGAACTGCTGGTCCGAAACCATGACCTCCACATAGGGTGCTTTGGTTTGGTCGTCAAACTGCACCAGGGCCTCTTTGATGGCCAGCACACTGTCTGCCCGGTCCAGGATAATGGAGGCATTTGCACTGAGTCCGGCACGGATAAAGACATCCTCCTGCTTGCTCAGCGTTCCCTTGATCTCAAACTGTATGGCCCCGTTCTCTTCCTTTCCTTTGGGTGCGATATAGTCCAGCACGGCAGGAAATGTCTTGTCCTCAAGGGCCCCAACGGTAATTTCCAGGGGCAGGTCCTCATGGATCTTGCCCACTTCAGATTCGTCCACTTTTCCCTCGAAGATCATCTTATCCACATCGGCAATCGCTGCTATGGTCGTTCCCTCATTGAAGGTATTGCTCTCAATCACCTGGTTCCCGACCTCAACGGGTACCTCCAGTACCATCCCGCTCACGGTAGAACGGATCATGGTATTGGCGGCACTGCTCAGGCCGCTGGTGGTTCCCGTACGGACGATGTCATAGCGCTTGTTGGCCGCGGAATAGGCCTGTTTTGCCTGGTCATAGGATACCTGTGCCCTGTCCAGGTCTGCCTGGGAGATCACGCCCCGGTCAAAAAGCTGTTGCTGCCTTCTGAAATTGCGCTGTTGGTCATTGAGGGTGATCTTGGCATCTTCGATGGCGTTCTTGGCATCGTTCAGGGCATTGAGGTTGGGTACGACCTTGATCCTGGCGATCATGTCGCCGGTCTTGACGTAATCGCCCCCCTCGACGAAGACCTCTTCGATCACCCCGGAGATGTTGGGCTTTATCAGGACTTCCTCCAGGGGCAGGATGCTCCCTGTCGCCACGGTCTTTTTAACGATATCCTGACGCGTGGGCGTCTCCGTCTGGTAGACGATGGGGTCCTCCGCATTTTTCTGGTACAGGTAATACATCGCCCCCGAGAAGGTTAGCAGGATGGCAATGAGGATGAAGATGGTTAGAGATTTTTTCATCGCGGTTCGTGTTTAATATTCAAGTGTTCTTAATGGTTTTCGTTACTCAGTTCTCAATGCGTCTATAGGTTTGATCCGGATGGCGCTCTGGGCCGGGATGAACCCGGCGAGCAAGCCGGATACGATCAGGATGGTAAGGGCGGCTACCACCACGCCCAGGCTCACACTCGGGCTCATAAACATGTCCACGGGGCCGTTCATATCGAGCAGGGCATTGATCCCATAGATAAAAAGGGCGCCCAGGCTGATCCCGGCCATCCCGGAAATCAGGGTAAGGAACAGGGACTCCAGCAGGATTTGCATTCGGATGCTCCAGGGCTGCTCCCCCAGGGCACGCCGGATCCCGATTTCCTTGGTGCGCTCCTTGACGACGATCAGCATGATGTTGCTCACGCCAATGATCCCCGAGAGCAGTACCAGGATCCCTACGAAATAGGCGATAAAGCGCATGGCCCCAAAGAGGCTTTCCACCCGGTTGAACTGCTCAAAAAGGTCAAAGTATCCCACAGCACGCTGGTCCTCCGGGTGCACCCGGTGTTTTTCCTTGAGGAAACCCACAATATCTTCTTTCATGGAGGTTATGGAGGTACCATCTTCAGCCGTGATGGCCATCCATCCCACATTGTCCGCCCTGTTAAAGGCCAGGGAGAAGGCTGTGAAAGGCACAAAGATCTGCTTCTGGCCTTCCTCTCCGTCCCCGTCGGAGGAGCGTTTCTTATAGGTGCCCACCACCTTGAAGTTCACCCCCTGTATTTTGATATAACTCCCCAAAACCGTCTCCCCCGGCTCATAGAGTTCCCGTACCACCCCCAGTCCGATCACGGCCACCTTCCTTGTATCGGTGATATCCTTGTGGTTGATAAACCGGCCCCGGGTGATCTGCATGGGTTCCTGCTCTATAAACTCCGGGTAATCCCCGTAGATGTTATAGGCCCCTGTACGAATCCCCCGGAC
>JAWWDW010000412.1:0-2597 GCA_033719735.1 Robiginitalea sp.
CCTTCCTTTGTGGTGGTTCGGACGGGGATATCCGGCAGTCTTGGATTCAGGCAGGTACCGGTTCAGGCTCCTTTTCCTTACTCAGGACGGGGGGCCGTACCTGATCTGCGTACCACTCCAGGATGGGTTCCAGGCGGTCGCGGTCCACATAGTCAAACCCGTCTGACATCCGTTTTTTGGTTTCCGGGTCTTTGGAGGCTTTGGCAGCCAGTTTCAGCATGGTCCGCATAACCCAGGGGAGTTCGTCCAAATCCAGGCGACCCCGTAAGGGCACGTATTCCACCTGCGAAAGGATCTCTTCGCCCAGGTGCCTGCGCATCCAGGTTTTCAGGTCCGGGTGGCCCGGGGCGGTGCCGGAAACGGAATAGAGCAGGAGCTTGCGCCCCCAGAGCATGGGCCAGTTTTTTTTCATCCACCGGGCGATGGTAGGTTTCCCCACAATGATGGAGGTGCCCAGGATCAGCAGGTCGTAGTTCCAGGGCTCCGGAGGGTTTTCCCTGAGGTTGAATACGGGCAGGCCGGTGGCTTCTCCCAGCCACCGGGCGTATTGGCGGGTACTGCCGTATTTTCCAGTGTACATGATTGCGGCTTTCATGGCAGGCGGTTTTAAGTTGAAATCACCCTTCAAGGTAGGGCCAGCTCTATTGGCAGACAATGATCTTCGTCAATGAAAAAGCCGCCCGAGGGCGGCCCAAAGAAATCAAACAATGGAATTTTTAGATGCGTTATTTCCCGACTCCGGAAACATCTGCGCTGGCGAAACGTGAAAAAAGGGCGGTGATCTCTTTTTTGCCTGCTCCCTTTTCTTCAAGTTTGGCCAGGTGGACGTAGAGGGGTTTTCCATCCACTTCTTTTGAGAGCTTCAATACCCCTTCCCGCTGGTAGAGGGTTTCCCAGGCGGCGCGTACCTCATCCCAGAACGGGTGGTTTTCCTGCCACCAGGTTTTCGCGATGGCACATTTGGCATCGTCCACCTTCCGGTAGGTGTTCCAGCCCTTTTCCTGTGCGATCAGGACATCCTTTTTACCCGCTTCCCGGATAATTTTTTCGTTGTCCTGTTCGTGTACCCAGCCAAATTCGGTGATCTCGTGCCGGTTCCCGCGCACCATCAGGTTGTAGTCATCCCGTTTGGTGTATTCCCGCCGGGGCAGGGGGGAAGGGGTGGCATTCTCCCAGTAGTGTTTTCCGTCGGCATGGATCCAGGTGGCGGTACCCGCATAGCGGGGGCTGTCGTCTACCTGATAGACCTTTTGGGTCCAGGCACCCCGCACCCGGTCAGGTGCTACCCGGAAGAAGTCCCAGGCGCGGTCGGTGGCGAATTCAAAGCTGGCCGGGGTTTCGTATTCCCAGTCCTGCCGCCAGTGTTTGATCACGGTACTGTCATTGATTACCAGCAAGTGCTGCAGGGACAGTGTATTTTCCCGCTCTTCGATGAGTTCCACCCACTCCAGGGCACTGGCCTTGTAGTCCGGTTTCTTTTCGTAATCGGGATCCGGGGAAAAGGTTTCGGTGTATTCAAAACGCACCTCATAGCATCCGCACATGGATTTGATGGCCTGGCGGTCCTGCTGTTTCAGGCTTTGGGCCTGAAGGTTCAACATACCAAATAAGGCGGCAAGAAGATGGAATTTCCTGATCATTTTGGATGAGATTTATTATTCTTATTTAGAACAAATAAAAATAAATATATCTTTACCTCAAAATTAATTAGAACGATTCTAAATAATATTGCTTTATGAAACCTATTACTGCATTTTATGTACTGTTGCGTCTGATCCTCGGGGGCATGATGCTCTACGGGGGCGTACAGAAATTCAGCAAACCCCTTCCACAACCCGCAGAAGTGGTCGAGACGGCCCAGCGGTTTACCGATCCGGATCAGAAACATACCCTTCAGAAGGTCCTGTATATCAGCGGGGCCAAGCAGACCGGGTATTTCTGGCAGGTACTTGGCATTTGCGAACTGCTTTTTGGCCTCCTGTTGGTCCTTCAGGGAACCTCCCTGGTAGGCGCCCTGTTCCTGCTGCCGATAACGCTGCATATCTTCCTGTTCCACCTGTTTTTGGAACAGGACGAACCTGCAGAGCTATTTCAGACCGCAGGCCTGTTTGCCATCAATATCCTGCTGGTACTGAAGGAACGAAAGCGCTGGAAACCCTTGCTCTGGCTTCCTGTTTGAGTGTTAACGATCCCCTGCCTTTTGTGCTGGGGGATTTTTTATTGTCCCCCGGCTGGAGTCCTATGGCAAACTCCAGGCCCTGCGAGCATACAGGCTGAATGAAGGCAATAAGGACCGGTGCAAGGATACTTCAGATTTATTCTTACTTTTACTTTGATGGGAGGTAGCTATTTTCCTGCTAAACGGGTGCTCAGATTCTCAATCATTCTGGGTGTCTTCATGTTTGCCTTTCCCCTTTTTGGCCAGGATCAGGTTGAAAAGCAGGGTTCGGATCCGCTGCAAGACAAACCTATTGTTGACTCTACTCTTGTAAATTCAATTATCGCCCAAGCTGATAGTTTGCGGGGTGTTCAGGCTGATTCGGCTGTACTTATGTATCGACGGGCTATTCAACTGGCTGACGAGATTGACTTTGAAA
>JAWWDW010000413.1:0-2594 GCA_033719735.1 Robiginitalea sp.
CTTATGCCTCAGGGACTGCCTCCCCGGCAGCGCGAAAAATCCTGGGTGAGAAGGGGATTGACCCTGCTGAAGTATCGGGTCCCGGCAAAGGCGGGCGCATCCTGAAGGAAGACGCGGTCAGGGCGGTACCCTCCATGGGAAGCCCGGGCGGTGGATCCAGGGCAGAATCGAGAAGCAAGCTCTCCATGCTTCGGAGGAAGGTTGCCGAACGCCTGGTTTCAGCCAAGAATGAAACCGCCATGCTGACCACCTTCAACGAGGTGGACATGTCCGCCGTCTTTGAAATCCGCAAACAATACAAGGAGGCGTTCAAAGAAAAGCACGGCGTAAGTCTGGGCTTTATGTCCTTTTTCACCAGGGCCGTAATCCGTGCCCTTCAGATGTACCCTTCTGTCAATTCCATGATTGACGGGAAGGAGATGATCAGCTATGATTTCTGTGACATCAGTATTGCAGTCTCTGGCCCCAAAGGCCTGATGGTGCCTGTGATTCGCAACGCGGAAAACTTGAGTTTCCGCGGAATTGAGGCCGAAGTGGCGCGCCTGGCTACCCGGGCACGGGACGGGCAGATCACCGTGGATGAAATGACTGGGGGTACCTTTACCATCTCCAATGGCGGGGTTTTCGGCTCCATGTTGTCGACCCCCATTATCAACCCACCCCAGAGCGGGATCCTCGGCATGCATAACATTGTGGAACGCCCCGTTGTAAAGGACGGGCAGATTGCCGTAGCCCCTGTTATGTATGTGGCCCTTTCCTACGACCACCGAATCATCGATGGACGGGAATCCGTCGGATTCCTGGTGGCCGTTAAGGAAGGGATTGAAAATCCCCAGGAACACCTTATGGACGGGGATCTTAAAAAGGCCCTGGAGTTATAGGGCTCCGATACGAACGTAGAAACCCCGGGTTTTCAGTTCCATCAGAACGCCCGGGGTTTTATTTTTTGAGGTACAGCCTTTTTTTGCGATAGTCAATCACCGCCTTGCCCTCCCTGAGGATATCCGCCCCGATGATGCCATCCACAGCCGCGGATTCCCTGGAGGTAAGGGCGAGGTTCACATGGCTGAGATCGAACAGGACAATCGGCTGTTTTTTCTTTTTCCATTTGCCCAGCACAAGCGAATTTTCGGGAGAAATCCACGCCTCCATCTCGGCGTTTCCGGCTCCGGCCGCTTTTACCTCCGCTTCCTCTGAAACAAGCCCGAAGCGGTCCGCGTGCTCCACGGCCACGCAGGTGTTGGAAGCTCCGGTATCTACAATGAAGCGCCCCGGCTGGCCGTTCAGGACGGCTTCCACCTCAAAGTGGTCCGTACTGGTCCGCTTCATCTGGACCGGCACAAAGCCTTTTTCCTTCAGGTATTTTTTAAGGGAAGCCATGGCGGTGTTTCAGCAAAGATAATCCTATTTTTGTGGCATGGTGCTTACCGATACGCATACCCATTTATATACAGATGCCTTTGATGAAGACCGGGATGAGGTCATGGCCCGGGCACGTGCAGCCGGCGTTACCAGATTCTTCCTTCCTGCCATCGATTCCTCTTTTCAACCGGCGATGCAGCGTATGAAGGAGCAGTACCCCGGATCGGTTTTCCTCATGACAGGCCTGCACCCGACCCATGTGGGTGAAAACTATGCGGAAGAATTGGAACGGGTCCAGGCGTCCCTGGATAAAGGCGGCTTTGTGGCCGTGGGGGAGATCGGTATTGACCTCTACTGGGATACCTCACGTCTGAAGGAACAAACCCACGCCTTTCGCGCTCAGATCCGCATGGCCATTGCCCATGACCTTCCCATCGTCATCCATTGCAGGGACGCCTTTGAAGAGATCTTTGAGGTGCTGGAATCCGAAAAGCACGACCGCCTCAGGGGGATTTTTCACTGCTTTACAGGAACGCTCAAGCAGGCCCAACAGGCGATTTCCCTGAACATGAAGCTGGGGATCGGGGGGGTGGTAACCTTTAAGAACGGGAAGATTGATCAGTTCCTGGGCCAAATCCCGCTTGAACACATTGTCCTGGAAACCGACGCGCCCTACCTGGCTCCGGTACCCTACAGGGGGAAACGGAACGAGCCTTCCTACATCCGCCACGTATCGAAAAAGCTGGCCGAGTTGTACGGACTGACCGAGGAGGAAATAGCAGCGGTGACCACAGCGAATTCCAAAGCCGTTTTTGGCTGCTGAGCGCAGTGGGGGAAACCAAAAGAACGAACATGAAAAACAAGGTGCCAAACATATTGCTCATCTATACGGGCGGGACCATCGGGATGGTACAGGACTACGATTCCGGGCACCTGAAGGCCTTCGATTTTGAGAAGCTGCTCGAGCATATCCCCGAGCTGTATCAGTTGGAGTGCGAGATCCATTCCGTTTCCTTTGCACGCCCTATCGATTCTTCCAATATGAACCTCGGCCACTGGAAATTCCTGGCCTCCCTGATCGGCGAGCACTACGAACGCTTTGATGGTTTCGTAATCCTGCACGGGAGTGATACCATGAGTTATTCCGCCTCGGCACTGAGCTTCATGCTTGAAAACCTGGCAAAGCCGATCGTCTTTACCGGGTCCCAGCTACCCATAGGGGATCTCCGCAC
>JAWWDW010000414.1:0-2594 GCA_033719735.1 Robiginitalea sp.
CACTCCTCAAACACCAACCAGCCTCGGGCATCCAACGACTTATGAGCACCAGAGGAGGGAAACCAGGTTTTGCAACCCCTGCGTACGCGCGTGGTACAGGGCCGTCTTGCCCTGGGCATCCACCGCCTTTATATCAGCACCATGTTCGATGAGAAGGCTGGCGATCCCCTCCCGGTTAAACGTCACCGCAAAAATCAGGCAGGTACCTCCCATGCCATTGCGTGCATTGACATCGGCTCCGGCCTGAATCAGGATCTTTGCCATTTCCTCATACCCCTTGAAACAAACCCCCATCAGGGCCGTGTTCCCGGACCCGTCCTTTTCGTCAATTCGGGCACCCTGTTCAATCAGGTACCGGACCAGGGGGATGTGGTTGTAGTAAGACGCCATAATCAAAGGGGTGGCTCCCCGGGAGTCCTTCGCATGCAATAGTTCCGGGTTTGCCTCCAACCCTTTCCTGATCGGCTCCAGGTTGCCTTCCCGGATCCGGTTGAAAAATTCTGTAGTATCCATAGGCAATAAAAATACGGCAATTCCCGGAGTTGGGGCGCCCATCTCTCCTTTTTCGTATCAGAAAACAGGCGGACAGCCCTCAGTGGACCCCCGGGCTGAAACCTTCCGGGGCGTTTTGCGGTTCAGCAATGGTCCCATTCCCGCCAGAGTCATTGTAGATGATCCACTCGGAAGGGTCAAACCCCGGGTTGGAACGGACAATTTCCCTTCGCCTGAGTGCCCTTCCATCCTCGAATTCATGGGCGGTCCCACTACCGTCGATCCCGGGACTCCCAAAAGCATCCATCACATTCCCAAAAGGGTCTACCAGTTCGATGGAGTCGTCCCCGTTCGAGTCGGCCGGACCGTTCCGTGAGACAACGACATCGGGAGCAAACCCATAGGTCGCTTCAAAAACCTCCGGATAGGCACTGAAAACCAACACCCCGCCCGCTTCAATCTTAAGACCATCCAGGGAAACGACAAGGCCGGGTTCCGGATTTGCATTCGTAAAGCGTCTCAGTTCCCATCCATATAGCTCGAAAACAGCGTCGGAAGCATTGAAAAGTTCCAAAAAACGCGCCTCCGGAAGGTTGTCCGGATCGGCAATTTCAGAGATCAGGATCTGGTCCGAGGTTTTCTTCTCGATCCGGGATTCGCATCGGGGCTGGTCCATGCTGAGGTCTGCGGGATCCGTCAACAGGAACTCGAAACGGTTTCCCTGATTCCCCAGGATTCCCGTGGCACTGCCAAAGCCAGCAGGCAGCCGTTCGGCATGAAAATCGGAATACCCGCTGTTGCGGACTTTCAGGACATTCCCATTGCAGTCCTGAAGGGTCCGAAGGGTCTCCTCCCGGGCATTGGCAAAGGGCAGGCCGACTTCTTCCGGAACAAATTCGACCTCCACAATTTCCAACAGCGTGTTCAGCAGACCATCCGAAAGCTCCCCAATAGGGACCTTCCTGGCCTCAGGGAGTGCGTTTTGGTCGCAGACAACCTGTACATGGGCCCTGAAAAGGGATGCCGGAAGCCTGCCCACCCCGAGATTTCCAAAGGAAGGGAAGGCCCCACCCAGTTTATAGGCACCACCGGATTTCCCCAGATAGAGGCCCTTCAGGTTCAGGACCACCCTGGACCCAAAAGGCACCATCGAATGGGTTTCCAGGAGGTCTGTCAGCAACACAAGGCCTCCGGACGGGTCGGCTGCCTTATCCTGCAGGTAGATTTCCCCGAACAGGTTGGAGGACGCATCGGAGGAAACCACATAGCCTTCCCACTGGACGGAGTCGGTTATCCGTACGGTCTCCCCCTGATAATAGACCTTGAGTTCCTCAAGGGAAATGGAGGGATATCCAAATCCCGCACACTCAGGTCCGGGCGTCCCAAATTCCGTTTCCATGCCACATCCTCCGAGACACAAAAGCGAGGTTATTGCTGTAAAAACACCCCTGCGGTATGCAATCCAAAATGCCTTCATTTAAAACTCCAACTTAGGTTTATAAAATAGGTCCTCCCATAACCCGGCCAGAATTTAGGCCCGAAGGAGGGCCTGCCGCTGAGCCGGTCCTGATTCCAGTCGCGGTAGTTCCCTTTCCTGCCCTGCTCATAGCCGCCGGAGAGAAAAAAGGTGTCGAAAAGGTTCGAAACACTGGCGAACAAACTGATATAGTGGGCGCCCCTGCGCCAGGATTTTCCGCCGGTGAGGTTCAGCAGGTGTACCGGTTCAAGGGCTTGCTGGCGGAGTGCCTGCTGCATTTCAGCCGAACCCACCCCCAAAAGTGCGCTCCCCGTTTCCGGGTCCAACCCGAAACTCCGGGTATGACGCAAAAAAGACAGGTCCGGATAGTGGTCTGCCAGGTAGTTTAGGGTCACCCCTGCCCACCAGTATTTGGGAGTCCGGTAATACATCCCCAGGGAAACAGCCCTGGACGGGCCGGCAGCCCTGTTCAGGCCTTTGATGGCTGCAGCACCAAGGGACAACGCACCCTCCGCCTGCTGCAGGTCTCCGAGGTCGGTGCCGGGCTGGAAATAGAGGGTGATGTCGGGCAGACTTGCATACCGGTAGTCCCCAAGGGCCACAGCTGCAGTGAATTGAACCGCCG
>JAWWDW010000415.1:0-2574 GCA_033719735.1 Robiginitalea sp.
AGGCTTTGATGCATAGTCCGGCGAATAAGGATTGAAGCGATGAGCCCCATCTCAGGAAAGCGCAAACAACCAAATTTTAGCAATTCAACCGGCGGAGGAATAGGGTCGTGGAGTTAGAAGAGCGAAAGGGTGTGGTTTCGAGTCGATCCGGAGGAATCCGTAAATTTTTGAGGACACCTTACAGGGTTTCTTGCTACTTTTAGAAGGGAAGCGCACTAAAGCAGGCGTATCGACATTAAATATCAGGCAACACACTTCCGACCAGCCTATGCACCCATACCTTAGACGTCCTGAATTTTCAAAGGCACTTCGCTTTTTTGTGGTAGCACTTCTGCTTGCTCAGAATGCACTCTCCCAGGACATCGAACCCCGTCGGTGGAGTCCGATCCCCCTGGGCACCAACGTGATAGGGGCCGGGTATTCATACACCTCGGGGGATGTGTTTTTTGATCCGTTATTGCAGGCAGAAAACGTCAGGATCAGGGCCCATTCCCTGGCCGTCACGTTTGCCCATCCGATCAAAATCGGGGACAAACTGGGGAGTGTCAGCATGCTGGTCCCATTTAGCTCTGCGGATTGGGATGGTTTATTGAGCGGGGAACCGACAGGAATCAACCGGACCGGGTTTGCAGATCCGAGGTTGCGGGCTTCCCTGTTGTTGGCCGGGCCTCCGGCAGGAAATGCCCAGGAACTGAGGCAATACCGCCTTGAAAACCCGACGGATACCAGTTTTGGGGTGTCATTGGCCATCACCTTCCCGTTTGGGGAATACTTTGAAGACAAGCTGATCAACCTGGGCAGCAACCGGTTTGTATTCAGGCCCCAGGCGGGCATGATCCATTACTGGGGCAGTTGGTCTTTTGAACTGACGGCCTCTGTATTTCTATATACCCGAAACCCGGATTTTTTCAATGATTCCGACCGGGTCCAGAGGCCCACTTTTGCCATGCAATCACACCTGGTTAAACAGCTTCGGAAAGGCGCATGGCTGTCTTTGAGTGTCGGCTATGGCCTGGGGGGTGAATCGGTCGTCAACCGGCAGCCCAATGGCGATTTTCGGGCCAATTTGCTGGCTTCGGCTTCCTACAGTTTCCTGATTTCAAAAAGGCAGGGGTTGAAACTCACGTATGTTCGGGCCGAAGCATTGCAAGACATTGGTTCCAACACCAATAACGTTCTTCTGGCCTGGTTTGTCAGTTTCTGATGACCTCCCCGGTTAAAATTCCGCAAGGGGGGTTTATTCGGCATTTTTCCGCAATACCTTCCCGGCTTTTACATGCTGGAATTCCCCTTGGTCCACGCAAACCTCCCCATTGATGACCACATAGGGAATCCCCTCCGGATACTGGTGTGGTTTTTCAAACGTGGCTCTGTCCGCCACCGTTTCGGGATCGAAGATCACAACATCCGCCTTCATCCCTTCCCTGAGAAGGCCCCGGTCCGTCAGGCCCATGGCAGCGGCCGGCAGTGCGGTCATTTTGTGGATGGCCTCAGGCAGGGAGAGGACCTCTTTTTCCCGCACATAGCGACCCAGGACCCTGGGGAAGGTGCCGTACCACCTCGGGTGCGGATGGCCCATTCCGGGCGCGACCAACCTTCCGTCCGAGGCGACCATGGTTTGGGGGTGTTTCAGGATGCGCTCCACATCCCCTTCCTCCATGGCGTGGAAAACACAGGAAGCCCCTCCGTTTACCTGGGCTTCAATGACCAGGTCGGCCCCGTTTTCCATGGTGGACTCCAAACCTTTCAAGCTACTCCAGTACTTCAGGGTCCTGCCTTCCAGTTCGGGCATCCAGGACACTTTTGCAAACTGTACCCGGTCCAGGTCGGCCCCGCCCCGGTCATTGATCAGGTTAAAAATGATGCCGGCCCGGATGCTGTCCCTGAGTTCGGGGTTGGAAACCCGCTTTCGGAATGCATCATTCCCCCCGGCCCTGGCCCAGCCCGGGATCAGGATGGAGATGCTGGTATAGCTCCGGTCGTAGGGATACTGGTCGATACGGATGTCCAGCCCTGCAGCCCTTGCGGAATCCACCATGGCCAGGGTTCTTTTACTCTTGCCCCACATGGGCTTGCCGACCACTTTGTGGTGGGTGAGCACCACCGGGATGTCGGCTTCTTTTGAAATTGCGATCGCCTCCTGCACCGACTCCAGCAGGCCCAGGCCTTCTTCCCTCAGGTGGGAGGTATAGATGCCGCCCCCGGCTGCTGCCACCTGGGAAAGGGCGATGACTTCACCTACTTCAGAGAAGGTCCCAGGCAGGTATTTCAGTCCCGTGGAAATCCCGAAGGCGCCTTCCTGCATGCCCTGAGCAATCTGGTTTTTCATCTGTTCCAGTTCGGCAGGGGTCGGCGCCCTGTTCTCCAGGCCCATCACATTCCTGCGTACGGTATTATGCCCGATGAGGTAGCCCACGTTCATGCCCATCCCAAGTTGCTCCAGGGAGTCCAGATAGGCGCCAAAAGGCCATGGGCTGGAGCCGTCCGGCCCCCCAAGTGCCGTGGTAACGCCCTGCCGGACGTGGCTTTCACATTCGGGGAGTTCGAGGATGGGATCCAGATGGGTGTGGATAT
>JAWWDW010000416.1:0-2574 GCA_033719735.1 Robiginitalea sp.
AAACTGGGGACCCTGGCGGTCTCCCCGGAAGGATGCCGGCTGCGGGATGAACGGGTATTCCAGTGGTGCCTCAGACACAACCTTCCGGTACAATGCAGCATGGGCGGGGGATATTCCCCCCAGTTGCGCACCATCGTGGAGGCCCATGCCAACACCTTTCGCATGGCCCAGTTTATCTTTTTCTGAACCACGGCAAACGCGGAATTCCTTTCATCGACCTGGTGTTTCCCGTTCTTGCGTCCGAATGCCAGATTTTAATGGGGAAGCCCCCGGAGATCCCTGTCTTTTTGTACTTTTATTCAAAATTTTAAAACATGCTTACGAAAAAAGTTGAAAAGGCCCTGAACAAGCAGATCAGGGTGGAAGCCGAGTCCTCACAGGTATACCTTTCCATGGCTTCATGGGCAGAAGTAAAGGGCCTGGAAGGGATCGCCCAGTTCATGTATAAACACTCAGATGAGGAGCGCATGCATATGTTGAAGCTCGTCAAATACGTCAACGAACGGGGAGGGCATGCCATTGTAACCGAACTGGAGGCTCCCAAAACGGATTTTGTCAGTTTCCAGAAGATGTTCAAAGAATTGCTGGAACACGAGATTTTCGTATCCCAAAGCATCAACGACCTGGTGCACATCACCCTGGAAGAAAAGGACTACGCCACCCACAATTTCCTCCAGTGGTACGTGGCCGAACAGATCGAGGAAGAAGCCCTGGCCAGGACGATTCTGGATAAAATCAACCTGATCGGGAATGACAAAGGTGGGCTCTACCTCTTTGACCGTGATGTACAGCAAATCACCGTGGAAAGCGCTGCAGGAGAACCCGGTGCCTAGGGGTGTTAAATTTTATTTAGATTTAATTTAAATTGCTAGATTTGTAGGAGCAGCTGTGCTCCTATGGGAAAAAAGAAGGACAAGCAACTCAAAAAGCGGGAGAAACGACTCCGCAAGCTCTCACAGACCATGTGTCCTCCCAAGGGATGCAAATCAAAATGCTGTAAGAAATTTAAGAAATGTGAAAGCAAGCGGTGCAAGAAATGCCCCTGCTTTGACCTGTTGAAGGAACTGGAGAAAGAAAACCGGTTGCCAAAAGTCGCTTAGATGTCCCGCTAGCGGTGTTTCCAATCCGCATAGGAAACCTCCCAGCCTGCTGCATTCCTCGATTGGATCAGGGTCAGAAGCACCCCGTTGTTCCCCGAATCGTATTGCATGTAAAAGGAGGCCTGACGGTGGTAATAGTCCCCATGTCCACATTGGGGTCCACAGGTTTCCCGGTGCTTTAAATAGGAGTTCTTCTTGCCCTGCAGGTAACTCATGTAGTTCCCCGGGCTGCGCTCCAGCAGTTTCTGTTCGAAAACCCGCTGGTCATTCCAGTAATCGGCCTCATCCACTGAGGTTGAAAACACCAGCCTGTGTTCATATTCCGCATCCCTGCTGGCAAGGGCCGCATAGGGTTCCTCATACGTACTGTTTCCCGAAGGCCCCTGCGCCCAAAGGGGGGCAAGGGAAACGCCTGCAAGCATCAGAAACCATATGGAAACACCTTTTTTCAATTCAACCGGGATGTACAGATGAGACGTAACACTCCTTAAGAAGTTACAAAATCCCGGGGCAGATACAGCAAAAAAAGGGCCCAAAAGCCCTTTTTATCGTTTAATCCCTGCCGGCGTATTATTTACCCAGCATGAGGAGTTCAGTACAGCGTACCTCGGTGACATACTTTTTCTGGCCATCGTTGCCGTCGTAACTCCGGTGGACCAGTTTCCCTTCAACAGCCACTTCCTTGCCCTTGGTAAGGTAGCTTTCCACGATTTCAGCCGTTTTGCCCCAGGCGACCACCTGATGCCACTGCGTATCGGTGACTTTTTCCCCTTTGCCGTTTCGGTAGGTTTCGTTGGTTGCAATGGAGAATCGCGCCATTTTGCTCCCGCTTTCCATTACAAGGACATCGGGGTCCTGGCCCAGGTTTCCGATCAGCAGGACTTTGTTTCTTAGTGCATTCATAACTTTCTTTTTAAAGGTTTCAGACAAAAGTGCCGTCTACCCCTGCTAATTGAAATCAGGAAATGAAATCATCCACAGCACGCAAAGAAGGATATCCCGTCGGGAACCTTCCGGGTAACCACCGTTTATGTATATTTAGCTAACCAATCCAACCCGTATGATCTACCAAAAGAAATTCTGCCTGTATTTATTCGTCTTCCTTTTTCTTTCCCTGCCCGGCACACGGGCTCAGGAGGTGGAAGCAGTCGTACAACAAATTGAGAAAGAGGCCACTGAAAATTCCCAGCTTAAAGTCCTTGCACACGAGTTGATGGACGTTATCGGCCCGCGCCTGGTTGGCACACCCCAGATGAAGAACGCCCATGACTGGGCAGTAAAGACCTTCGGGGAATGGGGTATTGAGGCCTCTAACGAACAATGGGGTACCTGGAGGGGATGGGAACGGGGGATATGCCATATCGATCTGTTGGCACCTCGTGTGGCCTCCCTCCACGGCAGGCAGCTGGCCTGGAGCCCATCCACCCCTGAGGGCGGGATCACGGCAGAGATGGTGATTTTACCCCAGGTTACC
>JAWWDW010000417.1:0-2565 GCA_033719735.1 Robiginitalea sp.
CCTTGTGGTTTCTGACGTGGATAAATTCCAGGGGGATACGGACTTCCGGCAAATTACAGGTACTCACCACGCTGCTTAAGATCATCCCCATCCTGCTGATTATCCTGGGAGGCTTCTTCTTTTTCGAACCGGACAATTTTGTACCGTTTAACGCCAGTGATGACAGTGCAGTCAGTGCAATTGCCATTACAGGGACCCTCACCCTCTATGCCTTTTTGGGCCTGGAAAGTGCTTCGGTACCCTCGGACAACGTTAAGGACCCGGAAAAAACCATCCCAAGGGCCACCATGCTGGGAACTGTATTCACCACCATCCTCTACATCCTGAGCACGGTGGCCATTATGGGGCTCATCCCGTTGGATACCCTGGCAACATCCCCGGCTCCCTTTGCGGATGCCATGAAGATCATGACAGGGGAAACGGGAAGCTACATTGTGGCTGGCGGTGTAGCCATGTCTGCTTTTGGGGCCCTGAACGGATGGATCCTCATCCAGAGCCAGGTGGCCAGGGCCATTTCCCGGGACGGGCTTTTCCCCGGAATTTTCAAAAGAGAAAACCACCAGGGCACTCCTGTTTGGGGGCTCATTATCGGGAGCCTTTTGGCTTCCATGCTGATGCTGATGAATTACTCGGAAGGCCTGGTGGATCAATTCAAATTTGTAATCCTGCTATCCACCATTTGCACGCTGGTACCGTACCTCTTCGCGGTAGCCGCTTTTGTGGGAATATCGCTTGAAACCCGCCTGCAAAGCAAGCAGCGAATCCACACGTATGTTTTGGGAGGGCTGGCCTTTGCCTTTTCCATCTGGGCCGTTTACGGAGCCGGGGAAAAAGCCGTTTTTCTGGGCTTTATCCTGCTGATGCTGGGCACCCCTTTCTACGTGTGGCTCAAGTGGAAACAAAAAAACCGGATTGATTGACGCTATATGAAACTTACCTGCCATTCCGAATCTTTACCCCTTCACTCAGTACTGATCCGACCCCTTTTGGAGGCCTTCAGGGATCAGGCCACGATCGCCTCCCAGTGGGAGGGGCTCAACTACCTCTCCGAACCCCGCATGGAGGTGGCAATTGAGCAGTATACAAAATTTGAATCCCTGCTGAAGGCCGGGGTCCGGGAGGTATATCGGATGCCCCGCCGGGACGACCTGACCCTGGATGCATTGTATTGCCGGGATGCTTCCATCGCCACGGATTTCGGGATGATCCTCTGTCGCATGGGCAAGGAGGCCCGGCAGTTGGAGCCCGCTTCCCACAGGGAGGTATTCGATGCCATGGGGATCCCCATACTTGGGAGCATAGAGGCCCCGGGCACCCTGGAAGGCGGGGACGTCGCCTGGCTGGATACGCGAACCCTGGCAGTAGGCCACAGTTATCGGACCAATGCAAGCGGCATCGAGCAGCTTAAGGCCCTCCTCGAACCCAAAGGCATAGAGGTTATCGTGGCAGATCTTCCCCATTTCCGGGGGCCCTCCGACGTCTTTCACCTGATGTCCATCCTGAGTCCGGTAGACAGGGATCTGGCCGTGGTCTATGCCCCCCTGATGCCCATTTCCTTTCGAAACATTTTATTGGACCGGGGATATGACCTGGTGGAGGTTCCCGAAGTGGAATTCGATACGCTGGGGAGCAATGTCCTGGCCACAAGCCCCCGCAATTGTATCCTTGCAGCAGGGAATCCGCAGACTGAAGCCGCCCTGAGACAGGCGGGCTGCGCGGTTACCACCTATGAGGGAAGTGAGATCAGTCTGAAAGGCGGGGGCGGGCCTACCTGCCTTACGCGACCCTATCAAAGGAGGTTACAGGGTTAATGTTTCAGGTAAAAATCCCGGGTAAGCTCCCTATAGGCTTCTGTGTATTGATTTCTGCGAACCTCGAGGGTCAGCAGGTCTTCCCGGGGCGGGACGTTACGGAAGGAAAGCTCCAACAGGCTTCGTTTAAGGGGGCTTTGAGCCGTTCCCCTCACCCGGGTGATCCGGCTGGGGAAGAGCCCGAAATCCCGGGCCAGGGAAACAAAGGACACCTCCTCCCGATGGGGCAGGATCAGGCAGAACCTTCCACCCGGGTGCAGGAGTTGGGCAACCCCCTGAAGCAGCACCTCAAAGGGAAGCGAGGCCTGCTGTCGGGCAGCATCCCGTGCCGGGTCCCCGCTGCTGACCAATTCAGGGTAAAAGGGAGGGTTTGAAAGGATCAGGTCATAGGGATCTCCGAGCTCCTGTACGAATGCTTCCAGGCCACAATGGTAACAGAAAAGGCGGTCCGACCAGGGGGAGGCTTCAAAGTTCTCAACGCATTGTTCGAAGGCCGGGGCATCGATCTCGATGGCATCGATGGTTTCTGCAGGGCATCGCTGAGCCAGCATCAGGGCTATCAGCCCCATACCAGCGCCAATGTCCAGCACGGACTGAGGATTTCCCTCCACAGAAGCCCAGGCCCCCAGCAGCACCCCATCCGTGCCCACCTTCATGGCGGTAGCATCGTTGCGGATGGTGAATTGCTTAAACCTGAAAGAAGTACCCATGGTGGAAGATCAAGGTAATGGCATCCCCCCGAATCAGGTCCCCA
>JAWWDW010000418.1:0-2556 GCA_033719735.1 Robiginitalea sp.
AATCGCCAGAGGATTAGCAGTGCCACCGCCCCGAGGCCAAGCAAAGCATACCGGTAGATCAGGGTTTCAGGGGGGATCAATCGAATCGCAAGGAATATCAGCAGCAGTAAGGAAAAACCCCAGAGAAAGCCATGCATCCTCCGGGGGGTGAGTTTAAGGGTAATATCCAACAGGGGGATCAGCATTGCCAGGATGGTGATGTCGACCAGAAGGGGAGGCCGGTCCGGGAAGAACCCTACCGTTAGGAACAAGCTGAAAAGCAATCCCGCGCTGAACGGTTTTTGCAATACCTCCCTGAGCATCTCTTCGTAATAGCCAAGTTCGTCGGATTTCAGAAGCTTCAATTGTGTCTTCACCCAGGAGAAGAGCGCTAAAATACCTACCAGAAAAAGCAGGAAGAAGACAAACCTGTTCCGGTTCTGTCCGAAGTAGAAAAGCAGGGCATTCCATTCTGATTCCAGTGAAGTTCGAAGGCGCTGCCCTATAGCTCCTTCCTCGGTTCCGGAAACACCGATTTCGAAAAGGGCAGGTGCTGTTTTGGCATAGACCAGGGAGGATTTCCTGCTGAGGGCCTGTTGGATTTTCTCCAAAAGCAGTTCAATATCAACTTTAGCGGCGATGGTCCTGTTCAAAGGCGCAATGAGCAGCTCTGTGCGCTCGGCCACCACTGTCGAAAGGCTGTCCAGCATACCTGTGGTGGATGCGATCACTTCCGGGATATTGCCATAGGCATAGGACGAATCCTTTACCTTTTTGGTATTCTGCCATTTACGAAGGTCAGTCTGCAGGGTCACCTGTTGGTCCTGCAGGTGGCGGACGAGTCCTGACAAGCGGTTTTTCTGGTTCTCGATATGCCTGTCTGCAGTTTGCCAGTAATTCTTTTCATTGGTCAGAAAGCGCTGGCTCTTCTGCCCGTAATCCACGTCCCTGGTCTGGGCAAGGGCGCTGTCAATCAGGACCAGGATGGAATCGTTCCGGCTGTTTTCCCTTTCTATGGTTTCCCGGCTAATGAGGGATTCCGACATTTGTACTGTACGGATCTTTGATTCCCCGGCAGCGATCAGCACCTCATTGAATGGAATGATTTCCTTTGTTAAGGTGCTATCTGTTGGGACTGCCACAACGGCCTCGTCCTGGCTATAGGTGTGGAGTGAAAAAAGGAGTCCCAACAGGACCAGGCAGTGCCATTTCATGTTTATCCGGGTCTTGGTATTTCTCATAGTGCTCTATAATTGCCAGGGTCCCCCAAGGAATCATCCTGAAGTTTGCCCCTGAGTCAGTTGGCTCAATGCGTTTTCCAGGTTCTCACCCCCTTTTTCTGTCAGATAGGGTTTGAGGCAGCAAAGAATGCTGCGCATGTAGCGGAGCTTGACCGTTTCCAGGTTTTTTTCAGGGTTCAACAGGTTGTGGGAGATAACCCAGTTGGAAGACATGCAGGCATATTGAAAAAAGTATTCCTCGAAGGTTTCGGGATCCAGCAGGTCCGGGGTAATCAGGCCGTTCTGTTCAAACTTCTCCAGCCTTTTTCGGATTCGCGCCTTATTCTGGGCGTAATTCCTTCTTATATGAAGCAGGATTTCATCACCAATACCCGGGTTAACCATGGCATAGGCGATAACCCCCCGGTACCGGAACATCAGTTCCATGACATCGGAAAGGAAGGGGATGAAATTCCCGAAATCAATCATTTTTTCACCGGGCTGATATTGGGAAACCAGGGCATCCAAATGATCTTCATGCTGCCTGAGAAGGCTGATGATCAGGAGCTCTTTTCTGGGGAAATAATTGGTGATACGGCTTTTTCCCATACTTATGTGTTCCGCGATGTCGGCAATGGTATGGTCCAACCCCTGGAGGTTGAAGAATGCGTTAACCCTCTCGAGGATTTCTGATTTGGTCTGTTCACCTTTGGTCGGTTGTTTCATGTCAGGAGTACAAAAGCCTTAGCCTCATTCGGCCATACCCTGAACCCTTTAGAGACTAAGGAACAGGACAGATGCGTTCAACTTAAAAGTAAAAAAATATTCTTTAGGCGAGATGATATTCCTTTCACAGCATTTATCAATAAGTAAGGGGGGTTTTGACAAACCTTCCTCGTTTATTTATGATTCTTGCCCTCCTTCCTGGCTCAATCCAGGGTTTGCACCCCACCTCCGTTCACAAAGAGCACCTGTCCACTGACCCACTCGGAAACCGGGGCGGCAAAATACAGGATGGCTCCGGCGATGTCCTCCACCTCGCCCAAACGCTTGATAGGGGTCCCTGCCAGCATTTTGGCTTCGATTTCCTGGGTCAGCACTTTTTTCAGGGCTTGTGTCTTGGTGGCGCCTGGCCCAACGGCATTCATGCGGATCCCCAGAGGCCCGTAATCATGGGCAAGGTTGGCCGTCATGTGGTTCAGGGCGGCCTTGGAACTGGCATAGGCGCTGATGTTGGGGCTTTTGTTGATGGAAGCCATGGAGGTTATGTTGATAATAGAGCCGTACCCGCTTTTTTTCATCTCCGGGGCGCAAAGCTGGCTGAGCCTCCAGGCGCTGAAGACATTCAGGTCAAAGA
>JAWWDW010000419.1:0-2555 GCA_033719735.1 Robiginitalea sp.
AAGCAACTGCAAGAACGCCCGGAAACCGTCCCGTCAGGGGTCGCAAAGGAGCAATATGTGAGGGGCTTCGTAACCCAGATGAGCAGTCCCTGGATGGTATCCTTCCTGACCCTGGATCCGGGCACCAGCCTGCGTCAGGTCCGCTGTCCGGTCCTGGCCCTGAACGGGGAGAAAGACCTGCAGGTTCCCGCCAGGTTAAATCTGGAAGCCATCAAAAAACATCTGGAAGCCGGGGGAAACCGGCAGGTCACCATACAGGAGCTCCCAGGGCTTAACCACCTCTTCCAGGAATCAGGGACCGGGGCACCCTCTGAATATGCAGGAATTGAACAGACCTTCGCCCCACATGCCCTGGAAAGAATCGCCGCATGGATCCTGGAGCAGGCACAATGACGCACCAGGAAAGCGAACCCGTATGGAATACCCTGGAAAAGGGGGCCAGCAAGGGGATGTTCTCCCTTAATTTTGCTACCTTTCCCGGGATCAGGAGAACGAATGTTTAAATCAAAAAATACGTTATGGACAGAGAGGAACTCAAGGTAAAAGCAAGCGAACTTATCGATGACGCAGCTTCCAAGATCGACGCTTTGAAACAAAAGAAAGAAGCAGCAAAGGCACGGGTTGAGGCCGAATATGAGGAGGCAATTGGGAAACTGAAGGCCAAAAAAATGGAAATAGAGGCCCAAATAGACCGAATGGAGGATGCAGCAGAAGACGAATGGGAAGACATCAAAAAAACCTTCTCCGATGCTTCAGATTCCTTCCGGGAGGGCTTTCAGAAGCTGGGGCACCTCTTTGACTAAGGCTGCCTACCAGGTATATTCAGGGGGCTGAATACCATTCATCCGGATATAGAGGTTGGCCTTAGCCCGGTGGTTGGCCATATGGTCCTGAACATAAAACAAGGCAAACGCCCGGCTCACGGTATTCCCGCTGTGATACATCACACAGGTCTCATCCAGCTGGGCCTGTTCGATCTCGTAAATCACCTGGGTGGTGTAAGCAAAGCCTTTTTCCAGCAAATCGAGGATTTCGGCCTTGGTCATCTTTGAGGCATCCGGTGTATTCGGAGTAACCTCCATGCCCTGAACATAGCGCTGGGTGAGCAATTCCACCGTATGCGCTATATGGACCATCTGTTCCCCAAAGGTCTTGCTGACCCCGGTAGGTTTGTAGGAATACAATTCTTCAGGCATGGCACGGGCCACGTCCAGACAATGGTCCCTGGCTTCCAGCCAGACAGGGAGATACATTTGGGTAAAGGGGGTTTTCGGAGTCTTACCGGACTGTGAGAAAACCAGGGTGCCGGTCAGGATCAATGCAAATGCCAAAATACGCGTCATAGAAATCTGGGTTGGTGCTACCGGCAAGATAGGAATTCGCAGGCTATGAATTGCATACCCATGAGCTTATGAAGGGTAAGATTGCGTCGGCTTCCTGGCTATTTTCCTATTTTTAGAAAGTCCACATGAACAAACGCAAGGCCATCGCAAGTATATTCCTGCTCACGGGAGTCATCCTGGGCATTATCTTTTATCGCAACCTGGAGTTTCCCCAAGGGCCCGAGCCCTATTTACAAAAGTCTTTTTACAACCAGTTCGGGCCCATGGCCATAGTAGTCGAAATGTTGTTCGCAGGATATTACCTGATGCTGGGCAGTTCGAAGGCTAATTTTGCCCTGGCCCTGTTTGCTTTTACGGCGGTCCTGGATGCCTTTTTTAACTTTACAGGCCTGTTCGCCAGCGGGGTACCGCTTTATGCGATGATCCTGTTTTTAGGATGTGCCGGCGTATCGTTGTGGGTGGCCTTTACCAATACGTTTGAAACCGGACGCATTTCACTGATCAAAGCCCTGGGCAGTTTTATCCTGGGGAATGCGGTAGAGCTCTTTTTTAACTATTTGTGAGTGCAGCTGGAAGATCAAAACGTACAACGCGTTCCAACAGCCCTTATCAACAAATATCCACAAATGAAAACCATCGGATTTATAGGCGGAATGAGCTGGGAGTCCTCCCTGGAATACTACCGCATTGCGAACGAGAAAGTCAAAGAACTCCGGGGCGGGTTTGCCTCCTGCCGCTGCCTGATGTACTCCCTGGATTTCGCCGAAGTGGAAAAATTGCAGCACGCCGGGGACTGGGTGGCCCTGGATGCACTTATGACCGACGCTGCACGACGCCTGCACCGGGGCGGGGCGGACCTGATCCTGCTCTGCACCAATACCATGCATTTATGCAGCGAGGCGATCACCGCTGCGGTGCCTGTTCCTTTTCTGCATATCGCGGATGCCACGGGAAAGCGGATCGCCTCTCAAAAGTTGAAAACGGTAGGACTGTTGGGTACGAAATTCACCATGGAAAAGGATTTCTACAAGAAGAAGCTTGCGGAAGATTACGGGGTCCGGACCCTCATCCCGCATCCGGATGAGCTGGAAGCCGTCCACGATATCATCTATACCGAATTGGTCCGGGGGAGCATCCGGGAGACCTCCCGGGAGGTCTTTAAGAACATCATCGCCGGCCTTGCACAGCGGGGTGCAGAAGGCGTGGTCCTGG
>JAWWDW010000420.1:0-2548 GCA_033719735.1 Robiginitalea sp.
AAGCCACCCGGTACTGGTAGCCAGGGCTTGTTCGCAGGCCGGGAAAAGTTGCATCCTCTGGAGAAAACGAATGAAATCCCGGTTTTTTTAATACCTTGTATTTCAAGTCAAAAAAGGACAATCCTTTCCCAAAAACCCAAAGGGAAAAGGGGTCCTCTGGCTAGTCTATTTTTTTCTATACCGACTATGAGCGCAGATAATGTGAACCTTTTGTACTGGATTATCCCAATGTTGTCCGGGATCCTCTGTGGGATCATTGGGTATCTCTGGGGAAGGGGGCCGATGGGTTCCTCCTCCCACCGAAGTGAAATGGAAGTACTGCATTCCTCCAATGAAAAATTAAAGGCAGACCTGGATTCCTGTATGGAGCGACTGGCGGTTGCCCGGGCGCGTAATGTCTCCAGGGCCATCCCATTTGATTCGGAAGCTGCCCGGAAAGCGATGGGCAGTAAAGTATTGCAGGACGACCTCACCATTATCGAAGGGATTGGGCCAAAAATCGAGGGGCTTTTCCACAACTTTGAGATCAAATCCTGGAAAGCACTGTCAGAAATCACCGTGGCCAAGTGCCAGGAAGTTCTGGATTCCGGTGGGGATCGCTATAAAATCCACGACCCAGCATCCTGGCCCATGCAGGCGCGCATGGCCTATGAAGGCAAATGGCGTGAACTCGCAAGGTGGCAACAAACGCACGATCACGGTAAAATCTGACGCATCCCATACGCTGAAGGGAATTCCCATCAATTCCGGCCCTGCTCCCCCGGGTAATGCAGGTGCACGGGCTGGCTTTGCCATATGCTTTTGCTTCCCACTTCGAGAACCGAGAGGGGGCCTTTGAACGCGGCCCCGGTATCCACATTCCAAACATTTGCCGCCTGGTATGGCCTTTGTTGTCCCAAACGGGTAACCGGGGTATGGCCTATAAAGATTTCCCTGTAGAGCTTTAACCTTGCAGGATAATGGGAGTCTTCGGGCTTTAATGACGGATTCAGGGAAAGTGCAGTCTCCCACAACGTCCGGTCCCAGTAGAAGTTTTTCGGGAAATATTCGTGCCGGACCCCCTTTAGGTTTGTGAAGCCCGCGTGCAGAAACAATCGGCCCCCGGTATCCAGGTAATAGTCTTCAAGGGATTGCAGAAAACGAATGTGCGCCTTGCGGGTGGCCTGTCCGATGCCAGCGTACGATTGCTGGGTAGCCTCACCCCCGGACTGCAACCAGAGGGGATTGGACCTTCCTTCACGGAGCCACTGCAGGCACAGGTCGTCGTGATTGCCCCTCAGAAAAAGACAGGGTTGGCGCTCCCGGAGGGAGATCAGGAAATCAATGGTTTCAGCGGCCTCACTCCACCCATCCACATAGTCCCCGAGGAAAATCAACTGGTCCTCTGGCTGCGGATCCACTTTTTGAAGGACCTCCTCCAGTGCCCGCAGTCCGCCGTGAATATCTCCAATGGCAAATTGTTTCATGGTGCTGTATCCTACGTTTTACCCCCTCCCCTCAGCCGATGGTCTTAAAACCATTCCTCCCAGAGGGCCGGCAAATGTTGCCAAGGTACAACGGTCCCGGCATTCTCGAAAAAGCAAGGGGAATAATCCGTCAATTTTTGGTTTTAAAGCGGTTTTCTGTTTACATTTCTAGTTCCTAAGTCAGGAGTTTCCGGGCCTGTGATGATCATACAGGGGGGGGTACTGGCAAGGAAAAGAAAACGGGAAGCCCAGCGTATGAAAAAAGTATTCTGTATCGGGGAATTACTTATCGATTTTGTGGCCGAGAACCAGGGGAATGACCTTAGCAAAGCCACGGTATTTACCAAAAAGGCCGGTGGGGCCCCGGCCAACGTGGCCTGCGCCATTACACGTCTGGGGGGGAAAAGTTCCTTCATCGGATGCATCGGGGAGGATCCCTTTGGGAATTTCCTCCTGGACATCCTACAGGAAAACAAGGTGGATACCAGCTATTTACAGCGCTCCGACACCTTTACCACCCTTGCCTTTGTGTCCATATCGGAAGACGGGGAACGGGATTTTGTCTTTAGCAGGGGGGCTGACCGGGAATTGAAATACCTCCCGAAGGTCAAAACAGATTTCAGGAATAACATGGTCCACCTCGGTGCCGCAACTGCATTGCTCGGTGGCCCCCTGGAATCGGCTTACGGACATTATTTTTTCGACGGCCTCACCGAAAGGGCCTTTATCAGCTTTGATCCAAACTTCAGGCAGGACCTGTGGAAAAAGAAGGAAGCGACCTTCGTCAAAAAATGCCTGCCCTTTATCGAGAAATCACACTTGTGCAAATTTTCACTGGAAGAGGCACAATTACTCAGCGGGCACATGGATCTGGAAAAGGCCTGCGAGGTCCTGCACCAGATCGGCACAAGGGCCATCGTCATTACGCTGGGAAGCGAAGGCACCTTCCTGAGCACCTCCTCCCGCCAGGGGACCATCCCGAGCATCCCGGTGTCCCCGGTGGACACCACCGGAGCCGGGGATGCATTTATCGGGTGCCTGCTCTACCTGCTGTCGAGCCTGGAAAACCCGGAAAAAGTGAT
>JAWWDW010000421.1:0-2544 GCA_033719735.1 Robiginitalea sp.
GTCCCGTGGCGGCAGGTAGTAGACGCTCGGCTCGGGTCCCATGTCCTCGAACAACCGGTAGCCGGCATTCTCCTCCAGGAGCTTGCTCAGGCGGACGGTTTCATTCCCATTGGTCACCACATCCTCGTTCTTGTCCCCGAAATAGAAGACCCCGTTCGGGCATGCCGTAACGCAGTGGGGCAATTCGCCCTTGACTGCCTGGTGGGGGCAGAAGTCGCATTTGTCCACCGTCCCCTTGATGCTGGGCATCCCGGCGTGTTCCGGGCTGTGCATGTGCTCCACCATGTCCATGCTCATCTCGAATTCCTGCTTGGGCTCGCTCCAGTTGAAGACGCGGGTGGAGTAGGGGCAGGCGGCCATACAGAACCGGCAGCCCACACAGCGGTCGTTGTCGATCAAAACCAGGCCGTCTTCCCGCTTAAAGGTGGCATCCACCGGGCAGACGGTCACGCAGGCAGGCTTGTCACAGTGCATGCAGAGGCTGGGCATCCAGTAGGGAGCCGTATCCTCGGTCTCCTGCATTTTGTAGACCTTCAGCCAGGCATTGTCCCCGGTTACGAAGTGGTGTTTGTTGCAGGAGCGCTGGCAGGCCAGGGCGTTCTGGCACTTGGCCAGGTCCACCACCATGACGAATTTCCGCCCGGGCATCCCCCGGCGTACGTCGTGGGCCCCTGTGGCTTCCATCATTTCCTCCACCTGGGAGGCATCTACCTCGATGATATTCCCCTCGGTGTCCATCAGCTCGATGGTCTCCCCGGAGCCTTCCGCCGCGAAGCCCTCTTTTAAATGGGCAAGCGCCCCTGCCCCTAAAATGGAGGCCAGGCCGAGTTTCCACCCATTGTTGAGGAACTTGCGTCTGCTATCTTTTTGGTTGTTCTGATCTTCCATCTTCAGGGTTGTTCTTTATCCTTGCCCAGCCAGCTGAGCAGGTCCTTGTTGCTGATCTGCTTGCGGACCACCCTGGATTGCTTCAGGCTGCTCACTTTTACCCGAACGGCCGTACCATCCGGTTTGAGCAGGGTCCGGTACTCCGCTTCTTCTTCCGCAGGTTGCAGGCTCTGCGCCTTTACCGGCAACAGGGGCAACAAAAGCCCTGTACCGAGGACAGGCAGGAACTGGCGTCTTCCGATTCCTTTTTTGTGCTCTGGTTGTTTTTTCATGAAACGTTCCTTGATACTGGGTTTTAGAAGTTGTACAAACGGGTGATCGTAAAGCCCATCAGGATGCCGTCCCAACCACCGAAGAACCGATTTTGGTTCTGGAAGAAATTGTATTGGGGCACAATTCCGTTATAAGACGAAAAGTACACCTGGAAGGCATGGGAGGAGGTCACGAATTCGGCCCCTACACTAAATCCTGGTTCCGGATCAAAAGAATATTCTGCCCCATCCAGGTGGTGTACAAATGGATGGCTGTATTCCATGGTGATGGCCGTCCCCGGGCTGATCTTGTAACGCCCTCCTACAGAAAGGGTGATAAGGTCATTGCGCTGTTTGTCCTCCACCAGGTTAAAGTGCGATACGCTTGGCGCCACTTGTAATGAGAGGTTCTGGTTGAACCTCCGGGAGATGATCAGCTGGTGAAAGAAAGAGTACCGGTGCTGGTCTTGAAAGTACGGGTATTGCCGCTGCAGGGTCTCCCACTTGGTGGCGTTGATAGCCCAGTTACCATAGTAGCTTACATTCACCGGAATTTTATCGGAACGGGTTTGCCTCAGGATACCGACCTTCCAGTTAAAGTCCTGGACCCGGTTGAATTTGGAAGTTCCGAATCCCAGCTGTAGCCGTTCATGGAAGGTATAGTTAATCCCAATCCGGATGTTGGCAGCTCCCCAAACCCCCAGCAGGTCGTTTTCATTGCCTCCAATGGTACCGAAACGGTGCTGGAAAACCACCTCCAGGGTATTCGGAAGGTAGATTTTGTCGGTTGGGTTGTCGATCAGGAAATTGCTTTCAAATGCCGGACGCTGGGGCTTGTCAACTACCTTAACCGTATCTGCGTCGGATTCCTGGGCAAACAAAGCCAGGGGAGCGCAGCACATACACAGAAAAATATAATAGAGTCGTCTCATTTTCGAGCTTCTTTAAGGTTAGTTATTCCAGGGCGCCCCGGTTGATCCATGCTTCTATAAGGTCTTGCTCCTCAGCCGTCAGCGCAGGTGGTGGCGGGCCGGGGTGATTTTTGCCCGGCATCCGTTGGAAAAGGACGCTGGCTTCGGCATCGTTCGGTACTACATACCCATTGAGAAGCGAATTGTACGCATTCTCAGACCGCAGATCCGGGGCCAGGCCACCGCCATGGCATCCGGCGCAGTTGTAGTCTTCTATAATGGGCAGGATGCTTTCTGCAAAGGAGATCTCATCTTCAGGCGGAGGGACCCCACCCCCGTTATCCCCGTCATCATACTCAACTTTGGAATCGTAATAGCAGGAGGTGCCGAACAGCAGCAGGCTGCCTGCCAGTATCAGAAGTGCTTTTTTCTTCATTGCTTAGGGTTTAGGACGTTACCTGGAAGGGCGTGTCAAAGCCGGGTCGGCCCCGGAC
>JAWWDW010000422.1:0-2541 GCA_033719735.1 Robiginitalea sp.
ACCACAAAGGAAAGGCGCCTTAAGAAAGCCGAAACAAGGCCCCTGTTTGGCCATGGCCGGCACCTTATGTACCCCTTCCTTTGAACTCAAAAACGGCGTTATGAAAATACAATATTTGATCTGCGTTCCTCTGGTATTTCTGCTTCCGCTTTTGCATTCGGGATGTTCCGATGAGATCGATCCGGACCCCTTTGGCATAACGGTGGACACGGATGGGGATGGGGTAGCGGATATCTCAGACCGATGCCCGGAAACCCCTGCGGGAGCAGATACGGACGATTTCGGATGCCCGGTTGGCAGCGAATATACCTATGTTCCGGATGACGCTTTTGAACAAATCTTAATCAATAATGAGCTGGATGACACCCTGGATGATTATGTATTAACGGAGTCCATCCGTGCTCTTACGGAACTCTACCTGAATTCCTCTGAAAATTTGAACATTACCGACTTCACGGGAATTGAGGGGTTTGAATCCCTTGGCAGCCTTTACATCAATCTGATGAGCCTTTCCGGGGTCACCCTGGATCTGTCCCAGAATTCCCCATTGAGACAGCTCTCCTTTGCCTGTGATGACATTGCTGATCTTACCATCATCAGCCCTAACATTGAAACCCTAAGTATTTTGGGAATAAGCGATCTTTGTCCGATGTGGCGAAATGTCAGCGGATTAGACCTGACCGGGCTGCCAAACCTGAAAAATCTCCACTTAAGTGGCGTTACCTTTTCGGATCTCAATGCCACGCTGAATACCGCGACCTCTATCGAAACCCTGTGGACTGAGAATATAACGGGCGAAAACGGCCCCCTGGAATTATTGGATTTATCCCCCAATAATAACCTGAAATTGGTGACCATTTGGGCAACCAACGCGGAAGGACCGGATAAAATCAATTTAAAGAATGGGGCTAATCAATTGTTGGGTGCATTGCGTTTAGGGGTCAACCCGGCTTTCGAGTGGCAGGTCTGCGTGGAAGTGGACGATCCAGATTATATAGAAAGCATCATTTCCTCTGCTTTTGGCGTTCCGTTACCGGACTACACGGTCACACAGGATTGCAGCAACTGAAAAAGATAGCTCATTTGGAGAAAGGGCTGCTTAGGCAGCCCTTTTTTATTCCGGTTTCCCGCCTGGATCTGTCAGCCTCACAATCTCCCTCAGGTATTCAAAGATCCCTTCGTCCTCAGCCGCCCAGACTACCTGCCTCAGGGAATTCTGCCTCATTACGATGTTGTTGTAAAATTCCCGTTCTAAGAGGATTGACCCGAAGGGAGCATCCGTTTCCCTGAAAGAACCTTCTCTAAGCAAGGCGCTCCGGACTTTGCTGAAAAAACGATTCATTCCCGGGATATTTTTCTAACTGTACTGATTTCGAAGGATACGGGATGGAACGCCAAACGCACCCTTCCTTCGGGCACGCCTCAAAGGCATCCAAATTTTCTGTATCTTGTTGGGAAACGCAATCCTTAAATCCACCGCGACATGAAAAAACTCCGCAAAGAAGATATCGACCAGGGGGTCTTTGACCTCTATGACGCCTATGCCCACAACCAGATCAACCGCAGGCAGTTCATTGACAAACTGTCCACCTATGCGGTGGGGGGCATCACGGTCATGTCCCTGATGAGTTTTATGATGCCGGACTACCAGACCAAGATCCAGGTCCGCCAGGACGATCCCCGGGTGGATTCGGAGTATATCATGTATTCGTCCCCCAAGGGGGGAGGTGAAATCAAGGGACTGTTGGCGCGACCCGCAGGGATATCGGAGAAACTACCTGGCATCGTAGTGGTGCACGAGAACCGCGGGCTGAACCCCCACATCGAGGATGTCTGCCGGCGGGCCGCTTTGGCTGGTTTTGTGGCACTCGCCCCGGATGCACTGACCCCATTGGGGGGATACCCGGGAACTGATGACGAGGGCCGTACGCTCCAACGACAGCGGGACCGGGGTGAAATGCTGGAGGATTTCATCGCGGCCTATGACTACCTCCAAACCTATGACGGGTGCACCGGAAAGATCGGCGTGGTCGGCTTTTGCTTTGGAGGGTGGATTTCCAATATGATGGCAGTGCGTATTCCCGGCCTGTCAGCGGCTGTTCCCTTTTACGGGAGCCAGCCACCTGCGGACATGGTCCCCCAGATCCAGGCTCCGCTCATGCTGCATTACGCAGGCCTGGATGAACGGGTAAATGCGGGATGGCCGGAATATGAGGGCGCCCTGAAAGCCAACGATAAAGAATACCAGGTATTTTTCTACCCGGAAAAAAACCACGGCTTCCACAACGACACCACCCCTCGTTATGACAAAGGGGCCGCCGAACTGGCCTGGAGCCGGACGGTGGAGTTCTTCAGAGAAAAATTGTCATAGATTCAGTCCGGAAATTCTTTCTGCAATTCTTTATCTACCTGTTGCAGCAAATGTTGCCAGCGAGGCTTCATTTCCATATAGGTGTGGTTTAAAAATTCTATGGTAATCGCCCTGTTGGTAACCCGGTTCAGATAGAGCATTTGTGGCAGGAGCTCTTTTTTGATGTTTTC
>JAWWDW010000423.1:0-2537 GCA_033719735.1 Robiginitalea sp.
CCATCGCAGCCCATAATTTCGAGCGACTCGGGGTCCGCAATATTCAGGTGCACCCGGGTGATGGCATGGACAGGCTGCAGGCACTCACTTCCGGGGAAACGGACATCGACTGGATCTACCTGGATCCTTCCCGCCGCGGGCGGGGAGGCAGGCGGGTCTTCCGCCTTTCCGACTGTGAGCCCCCGGTGGTGGAACTCCTGCCGCAATTGTTTTCTGCCAGCCGGTATGTGTTGCTAAAGACCGCCCCCATGCTGGACCTTACCGAAGGCATAAAACAACTGGGGAACGTTCGCGAAGTGCATGTCGTCGGGGTACACAATGAAGTGAAAGAATTACTATGGTGGCTGGAAAGGGAATGGACGGAACCACCTGAGCTGATCGCAGTGGACCTGAACTATCCCGACCAGCCCATGCGGTTTACCGCATCGGAGGAATCCACTACCGAAGTCTCCTTTGAAATGCCGCTGAAATACCTGTACGAGCCCAATGCCTGTATGCTCAAGGCCGGGGCCTTTAAAACGGCTGCCCGGGCGTATGAGCTTTACAAGCTGCACCCCAGTACCCACCTGTATACTTCCCAAGCCCTTGTGCCCTTTCCCGGGAGGCGCTTTGAAATAAAGGCCCTCATGCCCTATAAACCGGGCAAGCTCCCCTACCGAAAGGCCAATGTAAGCAGCCGGAATTTTCCCGAATCGGTGGCTGCGATCCGCAAACGGAACCGGATTGCTGACGGGGGATCGCTATACCTGTTTTTAGTTCGTTGTATGGATGATTCCCTTTGCGTGCTGGAAACGGAACGCATCTGAGGACTAAGGTTCGTCCCCAAAACACGGCCATCTGAAATCTGCGACGGGGTCCCTGTAGGCGGCTTTCAGGTTGTAATGCCACCACTCGGTCCGTACAGAGGCAAAGCCGTATTTTTCCATGGTCTCCTTTAGCAGCCTTCGGTTTTCCAGGATGGTCTCGGGAAGGTCCCGGTTGTCGTGGTAGGCCCGTTTTCCGAAAAAATCAAAATCGGTCCCCATCTCCAGGGGGATACCCTCGAGGGTCTCCAGGGTAATGTCCACGGCCCCACCCCTGTTGTGTACAGACCCCTTCACAGGATTGGCAACATACTGGGGGTTCGGAACGATCTTCCACATCCTGTACTGTACCGAATTGGGACGGTAGCAATCAAAAAACCGGATCCGGACCCCCTTTTCCATAAATTCCCGATTCGCTGCAATCAGTGCCATGGCTGTCTTTACGCGGGTATAGCACTTCGGGCAGTCGTATACGGCCTCCTCCATAAAGTTGTCTTTAGTGGCATACCTGAGGTCATAGGAAAAATCCGGGCTGTAATCGGACAGGCGAACAAAGGCAGTATCCGGAAGGGCCTGCAGATCAGGGACGACCGGCTGCTGCTTATCCAGACCCTGCTCCGGATCAATCGGTGCCGTTGTGCGGGAGGAGGCTTCCCTGGTTCGATGTGTTGCGGGCTCCCGGCATCCTGCGGCCCACAAAAGAAGTGCGAGGAGAACGAGGGTGGGTTTGCGCATAGGATGCAGTGCCATTGTTGCCTTTATCCCGTAAAGATACAGATTTGGCCAGGCCTGCTCAAAAAGCGGGAAAGTGCCTATCTTTAATTTCCAATCCACTTCGTATGGTACGCACCTTCCTGTCACTCTGTTTGCTTTGCCTCCCTAATCTCCTGCTGTCGCAGGAACCCTGGCTGACCGGTTTTGAAAAGCCGGCCGAGAACCCCATTCTGAAAGCCGATTCTACCTACCAGTTTGACTGCCCGGTCCGGAGGGCCCCGGTCCGGTGGCAGCGGGCCGACGTCTTTAACCCTGCTGCCGTAGTGCGCAATGACACGGTATTCCTGTTCTTCCGGGCGGAAGACAACCCAAAGGCGCATCTGGGGGGGCGGACTTCCCGGATCGGACTGGCATGGAGCACGGATGGGATCCATTTTCAAAGGCATCCGGAGCCGGTCCTTTATCCGGAAAGGGATGCCTTCCAAAAGTGGGAATATCCCGGAGGGGTAGAGGATCCCCGCGTGGTGGAACTCGCCGATGGTTCCTACCTGATGCTCTATACGAGCTGGAATCAGGAAACCGCACGGCTTTCAAGCGCCACCTCCACGGATTTGGTCCATTGGGAAAAACACGGCCCTGTATTCGAAACGGCCCATAAGGGAGCCTTTCTGGACCGCTGGAGCAAATCCGGTGCCGTGGTCACAGAATTCAGGGATGGTAGGCTGATCGCCAAAAAAATCTCGGGAAACTACCTGATGTACTGGGGGGAACGCTTCGTAAACCTGGCAACCTCCAAAGACGGTCGGGACTGGACCCCAACCCTGGACGATAGCGGGCAATTGCTGGAAAGCTTCAGGCCGACGCCGGAGGATTTTGACAGCCACCTGGTAGAACCGGGCCCGCCAGCCCTGTATACCGAAAAGGGCATCCTGCTGATCTACAACGGCAAGAACCTGAGCGGTGCAGGGGCGGGAAGCAGCACCCCTGAGGGTACTTACTGCGGTGGACAGGTCCTTTTCG
>JAWWDW010000424.1:0-2531 GCA_033719735.1 Robiginitalea sp.
CAATTTACTGTTCCCCTTAAAACTATCGATGTTGCGGAAGACCTTAATAAAGGTTTCCTGCAATACATCATCCGTGTCGGCATGGGTGAGCACGATACGCCGGATATGCCAGTAGAGCCGCTCCTGGTAGGCCGCGACCCGTTCCCGGACAGCGGCTTCCCTGGAGTCTGGTTTTCTGAGCTTTTCTACTAAAACGGATTCTTCGGTCATCAATGCCTGTTGTAGTTTAGATCCTGCGGGGCCGGAAAGGTTTAAATGCGCTTGGGAGGAAACACTGCCGGTTTAACCCAGTTGCTGCATCTCCACCAGTTTGCGGTATACCCCGCCCAGGCGGATCAGTTCTTCATGGGTTCCCTGCTCGACAATCTTGCCCTTTTGCAAAACGACGATGTTGTCGGCATTCTGGATGGTGCTCAGCCGGTGCGCGATGACCAGGGAGGTCCGGTTGCGCATCATGTTTTCCAAAGCGTCCTGTACAAGCCGCTCGCTCTCGGTATCCAGCGCAGAAGTGGCCTCATCCAGGATCATGATGGGCGGGTTTTTCAGAACGGCCCGTGCAATGGAAAGCCGTTGCTTCTGACCCCCGCTTAATTTGTTTCCACCGTCCCCGATATTGGTATCGTAGCCCTGGGGAAGCTGCATGATAAAATCATGGGCATTGGCGACTTTTGCCGCGGCCTCTACCTCATCCTGGCTGGCGCCTTCCCTTCCAATCAGGATGTTGTTGCGCACGGTATCGTTGAACAGGATGGAATCCTGGGTTACCAGCCCCATCAGGTTCCGCAGAGAAGCCTTGGTGATTTCCCTGATGTCCACTCCGTCCAGGGTGATCCGCCCGTCGTTCACATCGTAGAAACGGGTGACCAGGTTGGCAATCGTACTCTTCCCGCTGCCCGATTGCCCCACCAGGGCGACGGTCTTGCCTTTAGGTACCGTCAGGCTGAAATCCGTGAGTACAGGCTCCTCTTCATACTGGAAGGAGACATGCTCCAGTTGCATTGCCCCGGTGAAATCCGCTTTGGTCTGGCCGGAAGCGGGATCTTTCAGCGGGTTTTCCGATTCCAGGACCTGAAGCACCCGTTCGGCGGCTGCATTTCCTTTCCGCACCCCATAGGATGCCTTGCTGATGGCCTTGGCAGGGGTGAGGATGTTGTAGGCCAGCCCCATGTAAGCGATAAAGGAGGAGGCATCCAGGGACTGCTCGATCAGGACCATCCTGCCCCCAAACCACAACAACACCCCGATGACCAGGATCCCGAGGAATTCCCCGGTAGGGGAGGCCAGGTTCTGCCGGTTCAGCAGGCTGTTGGAGAAATGAAAGAACCTTTCCGTGGACTCCCGGAAGATTTTGATAAAGCGGTTTTCCGCATTGAAGGCCTTTATGACGCGCAGCCCGCCCAGGGTTTCTTCCACGATGGAGAGAAAAGCGCCCTGTTCGGCCTGAACCCGGTCGGACTTTCGTTTTAGGGATTTCCCGATGCGGGAGATGATCATCCCGGCCAGCGGAATAAATATAAAGACAAAAACCGTCAGTTTCACGCTGATGAAGAACATCACGGCGATGGTAAAGAGGATGGTCAGGGGTTCGCGCACGATCAGCTCCAGAATGGAGAGGAAGGAATGCTGGATCTCCAGCACATCGGAGGTAATCCGGGCAATGACGTCCCCCTTTTTCTTTTCCGAATAAAAAGAAACCGGCAGGGTGACGATCTTTTCATAGATGGCATTTCGCAGGTCTTTCAAGATCCCATTCCTCAGGAAGGTGATGAAATACATCGCCAGGTAGTTGAACAGGTTCTTAAACAAAAAAAGCACAAGCACCAGGCCGATGACCAGCATGAGGGCTTTCATCCGGTCATCCCCGGCCACGGCATTGACCTGGTAGTAGAGCATTCCCTTTACATAGGATTCCAGTTGCCCGAGGCCCTGGTAAACCGGTCTTTGGGTGACAGGCTCGGTCTGCTGGAAAAGTACATCCAGCATGGGGATCAACGCCGCGAAAGAGAGTGCACTGAATAAGGCGTACAGAATATTGAAGAAAATATTCAGGAAGCCGAACCTGCGATAAGGAAGGGCGAACCGGAGGATTTTTCTGAAATACGTCATCCGTTCAGATTGAGTTCATCCAGTACCCGGTCCATTTTGGCTTCCAGTTCTTTTTCGACCCGGGCATACTCCCCGGGATTGGAGATTTCCCCGGAAACGCTCACGTAGAATTTGATTTTGGGCTCGGTACCGCTCGGCCGCGCCGCCAGGCGCGTCCCGTCTTCGGTGGTATAGATCAGCACATTGGATTTGGGCAGGTCGATCGGATTCGCACTGCCTGCCCGGGTATCCCTGGAGGTGGATTCCTGGTAATCATCTATCCGGATGATGAGAGATCCATCCAGGCTGGTGGGGGGATCCTGCCGGAAAGCACGCATCATCCTGCCAATTTCTTCGGCCCCGTCCATCCCCTTGCGGACCAGGGAAACCAGGCGTTCCCGGTAACATCCGAAGTCCACATAGCACCGCATCAATTCGTTGTAAAA
>JAWWDW010000425.1:0-2528 GCA_033719735.1 Robiginitalea sp.
CTACCATATCGGATTCCTTCGGGTAGGTTCCCGCCAGGATGTGCTCCAGGGATTTCGGGTCATAGGCCTCTTCCGGCCTGGGTTCGGGGCCGGGCTGTGCTGCGGTCCCCAGAAGCACTGTTTTTAAACGGGAGGTTTCATCCGCAATCTGCAAGTTAAACATGGGGCTGGTTTTTGCCGGCAATATACGAAAAAGGACCCCTCCCGGGATCCTTTAACCTGAAAAGCAGTTTCGGATTACCGCTGGCCCAAAGGCTTGAAAGGCCGGTGGTTTTCCCCCACATAGACCTGCCTCGGACGTCCGATGGGCTCGTTGTTCAGGCGCATTTCCCGGAACTGTGCAATCCATCCGGGAAGGCGGCCCAGGGCAAACATCACCGTGAACATATCAACCGGTATTCCAAGGGCCCGGTAGATGATGCCCGAATAGAAATCGACGTTCGGGTAGAGTTTACGCTCCACAAAATACGGGTCCTCCAGGGCTTCTTTTTCGAGGCCCTTGGCTACATCCAGGATGGGGTCTTCCACGCCCAGTTGGCCCAGAACCTGGTCCGCTGCCCGCTTGATGATCCGGGCACGGGGGTCGAAGTTCTTGTAAACCCGGTGTCCGAAGCCCATCAGGCGGAAGGGGTCGTGTTTATCCTTGGCCGTCTGCATGTATTTCTTGGTATCCCCACCGTCGGCCTGTATGGCTTCCAGCATTTCCAGGACCGCCATGTTCGCCCCTCCGTGCAGTGGCCCCCAGAGGGCGGAGATCCCCGCTGAAATAGAGGCAAACAAGCCTGCGTGGGACGATCCCACGATCCGCACCGTGGATGCACTGCAGTTTTGTTCGTGGTCTGCGTGGAGGATCAGCAGCTGGTCCAGGGCTTCCACCACCTCCTCGTGTACGGCGTATTCCCGGTTGGGCCGCTTAAACATCATCTTGTGGATATTCTCGACGTATCCCAGGGAATCATCCCCGTAATCCAGGGGAAGTCCCATTTTCTTCCGCAGCGTCCAGGAAACCAGTACCGGGAATTTTGCCAGCAGGCGGATGATGGCGTGGTAGAGGTCCTCCTCAGAGGTTACGTCCACAGCGGAAGGGTTAAAGGCAATCAGGGCGCTGGTCAGTGCGGAAAGCACGCCCATGGGGTGGGCGGATTTTGGAAACCCGTCGAGGATCTTCTTCATCTCCTCATCCACATGGGATTCCGCCTTGATATCCGAATGGAATTTCTCAAGCTGTTCCTTGTTGGGGAGATCCCCGAAGATCAGCAGGTAGGCGACTTCGAGAAAATCCGCCTTCTCCGCGAGGTCTTCAATGGCATAGCCCCGGTATCGGAGGATTCCCTTTTCCCCATCCAGGAAGGTAATGGCGCTCTCACAGGAACCCGTATTCTTGTAACCGGGGTCCAGGGTTATCAGGCCCGTGGAACCCCTGAGGGTCTTGATATCGATTGCCAGTTCTTTTTCCGTCCCTTCCACAACGGGAAATTCATAGGTTTCTCCTCTGAAGGATAAGCTTGCTTTATCTGCCATTGTCGTTTGTTTTACTTTAGGATTCAACGTCCCGTAAAGGTAACAAAAAGCCCTTGTTCCAACAATGGGAGCCCTTCCTTTAAACCTTTATTAACGCTGGGAGGTAAGCGGGTTTGCCACCCTAGTCAAACCGGTATAAATCCCGGTAGTAGTCATCAACGGATTTTCGCCATGTAAAGCGCTGTTTTCCCGCCATTTTGCGAATCTTTGCCCAGGCTTCCGGCTCCTCGCGAAACAGGGCCAGGGCCTGGTCGAAGACGGCCTGCAACTGCCCTATCTTCTCCGCATAGGTCTCACCGCCAAAGAGGAACCCGGTCTTCAGGTGGCTGATGGTATCATTCAGCCCGCCCGTGGCATGGGCGAGGCAGGGGTTTGAGTTTCGCATGGCGAGCATCTGGCTGATCCCACAGGGTTCAAAGAGGCTGGGCATCAGGTACAGGTCCGATTCCAGGTACAGGGAGTCTATCAGTTGCTCACTCTGGGCATTGATGAAAATAAAACTGGGGTTGCGGTAGCTGACATCCCGGAAAAACTCCTCGTATTCCGGTGCCCCGGTCCCCAGGAGCATGTAAACCCCTCCGATTTCTTGAAGACGCTGCAAGATGTGCTTGAGGCTTTCCGGGGAACGTTTGAAAAAGTAGAACTTCTGTTCCGTAAGCCGCGCCACACTCGAACAGATCATTTCCGGGGGTGTATCCTTCTGGGGAAGTATCTTCTCCCCGGTATGTGCCATAAAATCAGCCTTGTATTTTTTGTCTTCCATCTGAAGCCAGCGGAAAATGGACCGGACTGTATTTTGAAACAACGTCCCGGGGACTGCCGTCCGGACATTCCGGTAGTTGCAACCGTTCAGGATACCGAAAAGGCGCCCTTCCCGATAGGCCTGCCTGAGATCGTCCTCCAGGCCCTCCCCGCCTATGAATTCCGGCGGGGCACTCCGCTTCATGATGTCCTTCATATAGGTGGGGGATACGGTGTGTACCGCATCGGCCAGGCGGATCCCGAGA
>JAWWDW010000426.1:0-2520 GCA_033719735.1 Robiginitalea sp.
CCTCCATGCGCACCCGGGCCTGAAAGCCAATAATGGAGTCCATCCGTTCTTTTAAGCGCAGCAGGGACGGATCAACATCCTGGGCAAAAAGGCCACTTCCAAGCAAAAGGATGCTCCAAACAACCGGTTTCCAGCTCATTTTATATCTCTTTTTTGAAAAACCCATATCCCAATGCCTGCAAACAGAAGGGTGTAGGCGCCCAGGACAGCGCTGTTTTTCAGGATCATCGCAGTGGGGATCTGCGGGTAAAACAAATACTGCCAGGTATCCGTCAGTTTCGGGAAAAAATAAGCGTTGAGCAGGTCGGCGTGAAAATCCAGGCGCAACAGCAGGGTGGTCCCGATCAGAAAAAGGGCTGCCACAATCCAGGTGACCGTAGCTTCCTGAAGCAGCACGGCCAGGGTTAGGCTTACAGAGGCGTAAAAGACCATCGTAAGGGCACCGGTAAGAAAAGCAAGGATAAGCCTTCGCAGGGCCTCGTCCGATTCGAAAAAACTCAACCCTTCCAGGAATACCACCAGGTCACCCCTGCCGAAAAGGGCATAGGACAACAGGAAGGTGCTTACAATAAGCACTGCGAGAATAAAGGCAGTGAAAATGAGGGCTGCCAGGTATTTGCTTGTAATAAACCGCCATTTTGATACCGGTTGCAGCAACATAGCCTCTACGGTCCGGTCTTTGTATTCCGAAGTCAGAAAGCCGGAGACTACGATCATCAGAATAAGGGGGATGTGGAACCAGAAGGAGTTCAGCACCAGGTAGATCAGGAGGTTCCCGTTGAGCAGGTCCCCGCGGAATTCAAAGGATTCCTGAAGGTTCTCCAGAAGCACCTCCAGTATTTCCCGCCCCTGGTAATAGGCGCTTACCATGATGAATGCCTCGAGCACAAAAACAGCCGCGATGGCATAAAAAGTCTTCCGCTGCCGGAAGATCCTGAAGAGTTCTGTAAAAAGCAGGTTTTTCATGGGGCCTCCTTTTCAAAAAGGGTCCTCAGGTCGGTTTGGGGGATGCATCCCGTGAGGTGTACCCCATCTTCCTGTGCGAGCTTCTTTAGGATCTCCGAAATTGGCGTGGTTTCCGGAAAGAGCAGGGCGCTTCCCTTCCGGTACTCCACCTCCAGGGGGGAAAGGACGCGGGAATCCGCCAGTCCCTGCCCGTAGAGGAGGTACCCCCGGGCGGCTGCCTGCAGGACACTTTGGGCTGCCCCCTCCCGAATGATTTCGCCCTGGTTGATCACATAGAGCCGGTCGCACAGGTCCCCCAGCTCCACCAGGTTGTGGGAAGAGATCAGCACCCCAATCCCCCTTTTACCCGCCAGGGTCCGCACCTGTTCCTGCAGGGCGCGAATCCCGATGGGGTCCAGGCCAGAAAAAGGTTCATCCAGGATGACACATTCCGGGTTGTTCAGCAGGGCAATGGCCAGGCCCAGGCGTTGTTTCATGCCCATGGAATAATTCCGTACCGGATCATGGCGGTCTGCAGACAGCCCTACCTGTTCGATCAGGTCCCGGAAGTGGTCCGGGCCCGGCAGCAGTCCCTGGACGCGGGCGAAGACCCGGAGGTTTTCAGCAGCGGAGAGGTATCCGTACAGGGCAGGTTTTTCAATGATGCCCCCCAACGGTTTCGGGGATTTGGAGCGGAGTTCCAGGTCTCCGGAATCCCGGCTGACCAATCCCATTAGAATTCTGAAAAGGGTAGACTTCCCTGCGCCGTTGGGGCCTATCAACCCGCATATTTCACCCTCGCGACAGGTCAGGGAGACTTCTTTGAGTACCTGACGCGTCCCATAGGATTTGGAAACCTGCCGGGCTGACAAGATCATTGGGCCTGCTCGAGTTGGATTTCACGAAAGTTGAATTTGGGCGCGTAATATTTCTCCAGGAAGGTACGTTGCCAAAAGGCTTTTCGGATCAGAAAAAGGGGGTCCCGTACCATAAAATAGGGAATGTAGTGGAACCACCTCACACCGCGCCCCCGGTAGTACTCCTGAACCTCAGCTTCCATCCCCAGCTCCCGTGCGGCCTGAAGTGCGGCATTCCGCTGGCATTTGGAACCGATGAACCATTCTGCAACCCTGGGTTTAAAGCCGTACAGGTAAAAGAGGTCCTTGGCCTTCTTGTAATCCTGGAAACGGGACCAGCCATCCATAATAACAAGGAAGATATGTACAAACGAGAACATAAAAGACCACGACCAGAAGCCTATCCAAAAGAGCGTTCCTTCCGTGTATGCCGCCTTGAGCATGATCCAGTACACATAGGATTCAAGAAAGAATAGCAACAATGCCCAGTGAAGCAATCTGCCCACGCGGTAATACGAAACCCAGGGATGGGGTTGTTGGGGAATTCTAAAACCAGACATGTGTCAAATATAAAGATATTTGAGAATTGAAACCGGTTTCTGAATTCCATTTGAAATTTCCTTTAATTTTATTGGGATTCCCTTCTTCCGGGGTATAATTTGTATTTTAATTCCCTTAAAATATTTTTAACATGTCAGGAATACTCGAATTATTCAAC
>JAWWDW010000427.1:0-2508 GCA_033719735.1 Robiginitalea sp.
CCATCCCCTATATGAAAGCTCAGAAATACGGCCGGATCGTAAGTGCCGCGTCCAACGTGGGCTTGAGGGGGAACTTCGGGCAGACGAACTATGCCGCCACCAAGGCAGGGGTGATCGCCATGGCCAAGACGTGGACGGTTGAGTTGGGCAAATACGGAATCACTGCCAATGCGGTGGCCCCCGGTTTTACGTTGACCGAGATGACCCGACAAATCCCAGAGGAACACATGGCCGGCATCAAAGCCAGCATCCCCCTGGGGACGGTGGCCGAGCCCGAGGACATCGCCTACGGGTATTTATACCTGGCCTCAGACGAGGCCCGTTTTGTGTCCGGGATCTGCCTCACCATAGACGGGGGAATGTCCCGATAACCCACTGCCATGGCCAAACGTGAATTCGAGAACCTGCAAGCCTTCAAAGCCCTGGAGGGAAAACCCATCCCCACAGGGGACTGGGTGGTGGTCACCCAGGAAATGATCGATGATTTTGCCAGGGCCACCATGGACTTCCAGTGGATCCATGTGGACCCCGAAAAAGCAGCAAAGCACTCCCCTTTTGGAAAAACCGTGGCCCATGGGTTCCTGTCCCTGGCCCTGCTCTCCCGCCTGCTGGGGGAGGCCATCCGGGTCCGCTCGGTGACCATGGGGGTCAACTACGGCCTGAACAAGGTCCGGTTCCCGAGCCCGGTCCCTGTGGATAGCCGGATCCGGCTGACGGGGCGCGTTCAGGAGCTTGAGGACTACAGAGACAACGGGCTGAAAATCACCTGGCACTGTACGGTCGAAATCGAAGGAAGCGACAAACCCGCCTGTGTGGCGGAATTTATCAGCCTGATGTTTGAATAGGGGGCGTTTTCAATCGATATAATGACTATCTTATAAGCTCTGCAACCAACCGCACAAGCCATGACCCGGGTATTTGACCTCCTCTACCACCAGATTGAACACCATCCCCTGCAAGCGTCGGTAAGCATCCGGGATACTAACGGGGACTGGAAGCCCTATAGCTCCCGGGAAATTGCAGCTACGGCAGAAAAAGCCGCCGCCGGCCTGTTGAAGTCGGGCCTGAAACCCGGGGACACCGTTGCCCTGGTTTCTTACAGGAACCGGCCGGAGTGGCTGATCATGGATTTTGCCATCCAGATGGCCGGGATGGTGAGCATCCCACTCTATCCCACCATCAGCATCCGCGAGTACGCCTACATCCTGAAAGAGGCTGAGGTAAAGGCCGCTTTCTGCGGCGGCCTGGACCTTTTTGACAAATTGACCGCAGCCCGGGAAACCGTCCCCTCCCTGGAACAGGTGTACACCTTTGACAGGCACCCGGATCGGCCCTATTGGGAAGACCTCTTCGATCCTGAGGGGGCCGGTCAGCTGGAAGCCATCAAACAGGGGATAACCGGAGAAGACCTGCTGACGATCATCTATACCTCGGGGACCACGGGCAACCCGAAAGGGGTCATGCTGAAACACAGCAACATCATGCATGTGATACAGACCACGGCGGACCTTATCCCCATCGCCCCTGGCGAAAAGACCATCAGTTTCCTGCCCATGTGCCACATTTACGAGCGGGCCGTGTCCTTTGCCTATTACTACAAGGGGTATTCGGTACACTATTGCAGCACGGACAACCTCAGCGGGCCGCAGGGCGACCTGGCTTCGGTACAACCGGTAGGTTTTACCACCGTCCCCCGTTTGCTCGAGAAAGTCTACGAGGCCATTTACAACAAAGGACTGGCCCTGAAAGGCGTGAAGAGGGCCCTGTTTTTCTGGGCATTGTCCCTGACGGATGACTTTGACCTGGATCAAAAAAGGTCCCTGCCCCAGCGCCTGAAATGGGGCCTTGCGGACCGGCTTGTGTTCAGCAAATGGCGGGAAGCCCTGGGCGGCAACCTGAGGGTCATTTTTACAGGGGCTGCCCCCTGCCCGGTAAAGATCCTCCGCGTATTCTGCGCGGCCGGGATCCAAATCCGGGAAGGCTATGGCCTTACCGAGACCGCCCCAACGCTCACCATGAATACGTATGAACCCGGCGGGGCCATGCTGGGAACGGTCGGGTGCACGGTAGCCGGCGTGGAGTTGCGTATAGACGAAAGCGCCGGGGTCTATGATCCCGGGGAGGGGGAAATCCTGGCCCACGGGCCGAATGTGATGTCGGGCTACTACAAAAAGCCGGAGCAAACCCGGGAGGTGTTCCGGGAAATCGACGGAAAAACCTGGTTTTGTACCGGGGACATTGGCACCTTTGTCAAGGGCCCGGGCGGGAAAGCGTTCCTGAAGATCACGGACCGCAAGAAGGAGCTGCTGAAGACTTCCGGCGGGAAATACGTGGCCCCGGCACCCATTGAAAACCGGTTCCGGGAAGACTTCTTGGTGGAGCAGATCATGGTGGTGGGAGACAAGCGCAAATTCGTCTCAGCTCTGATCGTCCCGGCAGAAGAAGCCCTGAAGAACTGGTGTGAGCATAAAGGCCTGGCGTGGAGCACCCTGGAAGACATGGTGAACC
>JAWWDW010000428.1:0-2495 GCA_033719735.1 Robiginitalea sp.
CAGTATCCTAAACAATTCAGATTGCGGATGATTCGAAAAAAAGTCACACTCAAGGATATTGCCAGGGAACTGGACGTATCCATCTCCACAGTATCCAAGGCGCTCAAGAACAGCAACGAAATCAGCAGGGATACCCGTGAGAAAATCCAGGCCTTTGCACGCCTCTACAATTACAAGCCGAACAATATCGCGATCAGCCTTAAGAATAAGCGTACCCGCAACATTGGGGTAATCATCCCCGATATCGTTCACCATTTTTTTACCACGGTATTCCGGGGCATCGAGAAATACGCCAACGGACGCGGTTACAACGTCATCGTCTGCGTTTCGGATGAGTCCTTTGACAAGGAGGTGATCAATATGGAAATGCTTGCCAACGGAAGCATTGACGGGTTCATCATGGCCCTGTCTGCGGAAACCCAGGACAAAAATGATTTTAACCACCTCCGTCAGGTCACCGATCAGGGAATTCCCTTGGTCCTCTTCGACCGCGTAACGGAAGAGGTGGAATGTGACAAGGTGGTGATTAACGATGAGGAGGCCGCCATGGAAGCGGTCGATTTCCTGTTGCGCAGCGGTAAAAAACGGATCGCCCTGTTTACCACCCAGAGTTACCTGAATGTAAGCGAAAAAAGGGAACGGGGGTACCGGCGTGCCCTGCAGCAGTCCGGCATCCCTTATGATGAAACCCTCGTGCTCCGCCTTCCCTTCCAGTTTGAGGAGGAGGATCTCAGCAGGGCATTTTTTGAAACCAAACAGTTCGATGCCGTCCTCAGTGTCAATGAGGTATTTGCGATTCGCGGGATGCGGCTCGCAGGCAAGATGGGGCTGCAGATCCCCGAAGACATTTCGTTTATCGGCTTTACAGACGGGATCCTCTCCAAGTATGCCATGCCCACCCTGACTTCCGTGGCACAGCACGGGGAACAAATGGGGGAGGTAGCGGCCAGGATGCTCATTGACAAGGTGGAAAACGAGTATGACGAAACCGATCCCGAAAGCTACCGCACAGAGGTGATCCGCGCCAGCCTGGTACAACGGGAGTCCACGGTCTGACCCCTGCCGCTTTGCCTGGACTAATGGTTGGCCCTTACATTTAATAATGGGATGGCCCGGCAGAATCTCAATACCCCTTTTTAAAACCCAATTCCTTTCTATATTTGAGGGCTGATATGTTTTCGGCATCTGGTGGCCGAAGGCCATACAAAAACAAACCTTATAATGAAGGGCTTCATTTTTGATCTGGACGGGGTCATCGTAGATACCGCCAAATACCACTATTTCGCCTGGAAACACCTGGCAGATCAGCTGGGCATCCCTTTTACGGAAGAAGACAACGAACGCTTTAAGGGGGTGAGCCGAAAGCGCTGTCTGGAAATCCTGCTCGAAATGGGGGGGATGGAAGTCTCCCGGGAGCAGTTCGACGCATGGCTCCATGAAAAAAATGAAGATTACCTGCAGTATATCAGCCAAATGGATGCCTCCGAAATCCTGCCCGATGTTCCAAGGGTCCTCAAGTACCTCAAGGAAAGGGACATCCCGATGGCCCTGGGGTCGGCGAGCAAGAATGCAAAAGCCATTTTGGAAAAGGTGGAGCTTACCGCTTATTTCAAGACCATTGTGGATGGAACCGAAGTGGTCAGGGCCAAACCCGATCCCGAGGTATTCCTGATTGCAGCCTCCGGACTGGGGATCCGACCATCGGAGTGTGTGGTGCTGGAAGATGCCCTGGCGGGTATAGAGGCAGCCAATACCGCCGGGATGTACAGTATCGGGATTGGCGATCCGAACGTGCTTACCGGGGCCGACCAGGTCTTCCGGGATTTTACCCAAATCGAACCGGACTATCTGGAGGACCTCCTTAAACTTACATCAAAACCCCATTAACCAAACACATATGAACCAGGATTACATAAAACCCGATTCGTGGTCGATTATTGAGGAAGGCTACGATGCTTCCCGGATCAAATCTTCAGAGAGCCTTTTTAGTCTGGGGAATGGCGCAATGGGCCAGCGGGCCAATTTTGAAGAAGATTACAGCGGCCCCACCTTTCAGGGGAGTTATATCGGAGGGGTGTATTACCCGGACAAGACCCGGGTCGGCTGGTGGAAGAACGGGTACCCCGAATACTTTGCCAAGGTCATCAACGCGCCAAACTGGATTGGCATCCGGATCGCCATAAATGGTGAAATGCTCGACCTGAACCGGTGCCGGGAGGTGTCCGGGTTTCGTCGGGAATTCAATATGAAGGAGGGTTGGTACGAGCGGTCCTTCGAAGCCGTTCTGCAGAACGGGGCGCGGGTTCAGGTGTCGGCCATCCGGTTCCTCAGTATGACACGGGATGAACTCGGGGTCATCCGGTACAGCCTTACCCTTCTGGATGAAGGCGGGACCGTGGAGGTAAGCCCGTATCTGGACAGTGGAATCACCAATGAGGATTCCAACTGGGATGATCAGTTCTGGGAAACGACACGGGTTCAATCTCAGGGTAGCC
>JAWWDW010000429.1:0-2492 GCA_033719735.1 Robiginitalea sp.
CCTCATACCCGGCCTGTTGCAATTCAACAGCCGTGTGAGAACCGATAAACCCGAGTCCTCCGGTTACCAGTATTTTCATTTGCCTGCTCTTTTTTAAAACTGAAGTGTTCGCTTTCCGGAACCCCGAAGGCCCGTTTTCTTAACGGTTCATGAACTCCAATATTGTTTTTGTGATGTAGGCCAACTGCTCCTGGTCCAGTTCGGTATGCATCGGCAGGGAGATCACTTCCTCACAGAGCTGGTTGGTCACGGAGAAATCCGATTCCCGGTAGCGCTCATCGGCATAAGCTTTCTGTCGGTGCAGGGGTACCGGATAATAGATCCCAAAGGGGATCTGGGAAGCCGACAGGTGGTCTGCCAGTCCATCCCGCTTTCCCCCTCCCACCTTCAGGGTATACTGGTGGAATACATGGCAATCACAGGTGTCGCATATCCCCTCGCAACCCCGCATGGTTTTGGGCACGGTCAGTTCAGGATGCCCGTTAAAGGCCGCATTGTAGTAGCGGGCAGCGTCCCGGCGCCGGTCGCAATAGTGGTCCAGATGGGGAAGCTTTGCGCGCAAAACGGCAGCCTGCAGCGAGTCGAGGCGGGAATTGACCCCCACCACATCGTGGTAATAACGCCTGTACATCCCATGGTTTACAATCCCACGTATCGTATGGGCCAGGTCATCATCATTGGTAAAAAGGGCGCCACCATCCCCGTAACACCCCAGGTTCTTGGAAGGGAAAAAAGAGGTTGCACCCACGTGGCCCAGGGTCCCGGCCTTTTGGAGCCTGCCGTCGGAAAACTGGTAATTGGCCCCAATCGCCTGGGCATTGTCCTCAATGACAAACAGATTGTGTTCCCGTGCGATCTCCAGGATTTCCTCCATGGGCGCACATTGCCCGAAAAGGTGGACGGGAACGATGGCTTTGGTTTTCGGGGTTATGGCGTTGCGGATAGCCGCCGGATCGATATTAAAGGTCTGCGGATCCACATCCACAAGCACGGGGGTGAGCTGCAGGAGGGCAATGACCTCTACCGTGGCAGCAAAGGTGAAGTCCGCCGTGATGACTTCATCACCCGGCTCCAAACCCAGGCCCATCATGGCAATTTGAAGGGCATCCGTACCGTTGGCGCACGGGATGACGTGTTTGACGCCGAGATACTTTTGAAGGTCCTCCTGAAAGGCCTGTACCTCAGGCCCGTTGATAAAGGCAGCCGAATCCAGGATGCGGGAGAAGGACTCCTGGATTTCTGGTTTGATGTCCTGGTATTGCTTAACCAGATCCACCATTTGGATTTTGCGCATTAGTGGGAATTTGTTCTAACAAACTTACAAAAATCGGATGCCGCCGACAACGAATTAGGCAAAGAACCGTATTTTAGCCGCAAACCCGAGGCACGTGTTTTTTCTCTACGACCTGGCTGTTCTGCTCAGTTGGTTTCTCCTCCATCTCGCAGCTCTTTTCAGTTTAAAGATCCGGCAGTTTGTCACTGGCAGAAAAAAGGTGTTTTCCTACCTGAAAGCCTTCAGGAATGGGGATAAGCCGCTTATCTGGATCCATACGGCCTCCCTGGGGGAATTCGAGCAGGGGGCCCCGGTCCTCGACAAACTCAGGCAGGCATTTCCGGACCACCAGTTCCTGGTGACCTTTTTCTCTCCATCCGGCTATGAGGTCAAAAAGGACAGGCTCGCCCCTGACCTGGTCACCTACCTGCCCATGGACACGCGTTGGAATGCACGCAAATTCATACGACTGGCACAGCCTGAGCTTGCGCTATTTGTAAAGTATGAGGTCTGGCCCGGCTTCTTCAGGGAACTGGACAAGGCGGGGATTCCCATCCTGCTGCTGTCGGCTATTTTCAGGGAACGCCAAATCTATTTCAAATGGTATGGCGGTTTTCTGCGAAAGGCCCTCAGGCGGGTGAACCACTTTTACGTTCAGGACGCGCTTTCGGCAGACCTGCTCGGGAGCCTGGGGATCCATGAAGCAACGGTGAGCGGGGATACCCGGTTTGACCGGGTCCTTGAAATCCTGGAAGCCCCCAGGGAGCTTCCTTTCATGGACCACTTTAAAGCAGACCGGACCTGTATGGTATGCGGGAGCACCTGGCCGGAAGACCATGAAATACTCCTGCCCTTTATAAACGAAGCCGAGAAAGGACATTGTTTTGTCATCGCCCCACATAAGACGGATCCGAAAACCATTGAGGCCCTTCAAAAAGGGATCCTAAAACCCTCCGCCCTGTATTCGGAACGAAAGGGTGCGGACTTTGGGGAGGTGTCGGTCCTGATCATAGACACCATCGGCCTGCTGACCCAAATTTACCGGTATGCCGACCTGGCCTATGTGGGAGGGGGGTTTGCCACAGGGCTTCACAACACCCTGGAGCCGGCTGTTTTCGGCATTCCCGTGCTCATAGGCCCGAGGTTCGAGGGTTTCCGGGAAGCCGAGGAAATGGTGGCTGCCGGCGGGGTCCGGGTTGCCAGGGACGCCATGGAATTC
>JAWWDW010000430.1:0-2481 GCA_033719735.1 Robiginitalea sp.
AATCGCATCGCCAATAGCCTCTCGGGGAAAGCATCCCTGGAGGAGCAGGAGATTGTCTCGGAAGAAGTGAGCCCAAACACGGAACGGGACATGGGGTTGGTAAGTGAGGAGGCGGACGGCCCCCTGCCGCGGAATACGGAGGAAGCCGACCGCATCCTGGATCCCGGCTTATTCCGATCCAGGCATCCCTCCCCTGAAACGGATAAGGAAAACAGTGGGGACACCTCCGGGGATTCCCTGAAGCTCGGAAGCCCCCTGGAATTCACGCGGAGCGAGCGGCACTCTTTTTCGGAGTGGCTTCAGCTGACCAACATGAAGCAGCCCGGGCCTGAAAAAGAGGAACCCCGGGAAGCAGATACTATCGGTGAAACAGGTGAAGCCGGTCTCCCGCCGGAGCGGCGTAAGAAGTTCGAAATGATCGACCGTTTTATCGCACGAAGCCCGAAAATCGTTCCCGGGGAGGCCGACTCCGGGGAAATTGACATAAAACAGTCCCTGAAGCTGGACAAAAAGGAGCTGATGACAGAAACCCTTGCCCGTGTGTACCTCGAACAGGGCAAGTACAAAAAGGCCATCCAAGCCTACCGGATTCTGAGTTTGAAATATCCGGAAAAAAGTAGTTTCTTTGCAGACCAAATTAAGGCGGTGGAGCAACTCCGCAGCCGTAAATCCGAATAGAACAAATGAGCACCTTTTCCATATTTCTGATCCTGATCATCGTGGTGTGTTTGCTGTTGATGTTGGTGGTGATGGTCCAGAACCCAAAGGGCGGCGGCCTCTCTTCTTCTTTTGGAGGGGGCGGAAGCCAGGTGGTTGGCGGCGTTAAGAAGACCGGAGATTTCCTCGATAAATCGACCTGGACGCTGGCGACCGTACTGATTGTCCTGATCCTGCTCTCCAACGTGGCCCTGAAATCCAATTACAGGGAAGCCGAATCTAAACTCCTGCAGCAGCAGCAAGGCGTGGAAAGCGTACCGGAAACCATCCCGGAAGAAATTCCTGAAGAAATGCCGGCCCAGCAGGGAAGCAGTCCGATAGACACCTTGCAGTAATCGCCGTTCATAATGCACTGAAAATGCCAGCTTGGGTGACAAGCTGGCATTTTTGTTTTAGCAATGTGTCAGGTTTTAAGAGGTGGCACAATTTGTGCCCAACGAAGAGCGAAACTTTAAATCAAAAAATCGATCAATATGGCTAAAGTTAACATTAAACCATTGGCGGATCGGGTCCTCGTGGAACCCATGGCTGCTGAAACCAAAACGGCATCTGGAATCATCATCCCGGACACAGCCAAGGAAAAACCCCAAAAAGGAAAGGTAGTGGCAGTAGGCCCCGGAACCAAAGATGAGAAAATGACCGTAAAAGAGGGAGATACCGTGCTCTACGGAAAATACTCCGGCACGGAGCTCAAACTGGATGGCACCGATTACCTCATGATGCGGGAAAGTGACATTTTGGCAATCGTATAAACGAACAGAATCTAAGTCGGGCAGCGCAATGCGATGCCTTTAACTCAATAATAATTCAAAAACAATTATGGCAAAAGACATAACCTTTGATATTGAAGCAAGAGACGGCCTGAAACGCGGGGTAAACGCCCTGGCTAACGCCGTCAAGGTAACACTCGGGCCCAAGGGTCGCAATGTGATTATCAGCAAATCCTTCGGAGGGCCGGTCGTAACCAAAGACGGGGTGACCGTAGCCAAGGAAATCGAACTGGAAGACGCCCTCGAGAACATGGGCGCCCAAATGGTGAAGGAAGTAGCTTCCAAAACCAATGACCTGGCCGGAGATGGTACTACCACGGCCACCGTGCTGGCTCAGGCAATCGTCCTGGAAGGTCTCAAAAACGTGGCGGCAGGTGCCAACCCGATGGACCTCAAACGCGGGATTGACAAGGCCGTTGAAGCCCTGGTTGCAAACCTGGACAAGCAATCCAAAAAAGTAGGAGACTCTTCCGAAAAGATCAAGCAGGTTGCTTCCATTTCCTCCAACAACGACGAGATGATCGGAGACCTGATCGCCGAGGCTTTCAACAAGGTTGGAAAAGAAGGGGTGATCACCGTTGAAGAGGCCAAGGGAACCGATACCTATGTAGACGTGGTGGAGGGAATGCAGTTTGACCGCGGATACCTCTCCCCTTACTTCGTAACGGATTCGGAAAAGATGATCGCCGAACTGGACAACCCGTATATCCTGTTGTTCGATAAAAAGATCTCTACCATGAAGGACCTGCTGCCTGTCCTGGAGCCTGTTGCCCAATCCGGCAAACCCCTGTTGATCATTGCAGAGGACGTGGACGGGGAAGCACTGGCTACCCTGGTGGTGAACAAACTGCGCGGCAGCCTGAAAATCGCGGCTGTTAAAGCTCCCGGCTTTGGAGACCGCAGAAAGGCGATGCTCGAGGATATCGCCATCCTTACGGGCGGTACCGTGATTTCAGAAGAGCGCGGGTTTACCCTTGAAAATGCCTCAATCGAT
>JAWWDW010000431.1:0-2468 GCA_033719735.1 Robiginitalea sp.
AGATAGTCTGAAAACCCAGGTTGTATGGTGCGAAATCACAAATTCCAAATTCCAACCGGTTACTGTAAGCCGCCCTTGCCTTGCGAAGCCCCGTCCATAAGCTATCCGGGCGCAGGTGCAACTGCCTCCACCCCTTTAAGCTTGCAGTTTGTAGTTGGCTCATGCTGTTACGCTACTAAAATTTGGACATTGAACCCAGGCGACAGGAAGGCTTAAACCCTGAACCTTTTTTAACCGCTGTAACCTCGTTCAAGGCGGGAAACCTTGACCCTTGAACTTTATTCTCCGCCTCAGCCCCATCCCTATAATCGCGATAGCTCTGAATAGTTGAAGGGGGAGAACCTTAAAAGGATAACCATCAATCCATGATGCCCGTAACAAAATGCAATTAACTTACACTGCAGAAGCTTATTATGTTCCCGGGGGTTTTGGGGGTTCCCCTTTGTAGTACAGAAGGTTTTGAACCTTGAACCTTTTTATCCCCCGCAACCTCGGTGAAGGCGGGGAACTTTGAACGGAAAGCTACTGAGCTATACTGCCAACTGCCCTTGCGCGCCTTAGTTTTAACGGAGGCGCGACTGCCAACTGCCAACTTCCTTAACATCCCTTTAAGAAATCAGAAAACCCATTTTACTACCTTTAGGCGCAAACTAATTCAAACGATTCATGAAGCGATTTTTCTTTTCGCTGATGCTGCTGGCATCGGTATCCCTGAGTGCGCAGGAATTCAACATGAAACTGGCGGGGGACCTGAAACCCCGGAACATCGGACCGGGCGGGATGAGCGGCCGGGTCACCTCCATAGACGTGGTCACCTCCGAGCCCGACATCATGTATGTGGGTACCGCGTCGGGCGGGCTTTGGAAGTCGACTTCGGGAGGCATCAAATGGGATCCCATCTTCGATAAGGAAGTAACGGCTTCCATCGGGGCCGTGGCCATCCAGCAATCCAACCCTTCTGTGATCTGGGTAGGTACGGGGGAAGGCAACCCCCGGAATTCTCTGAACGGGGGGTACGGCCTGTATCGTTCGCTGGATGCCGGACGTTCCTGGCAACTCATGGGCCTTGAAAAGACCCGGCACATACACCGGATCATCATTGATCCCACCGACCCGAACACCGTTTATGTAGGCGCCATCGGATCCCCCTGGGGGGAGCACCCGGAGCGGGGGGTCTACAAGACTACGGATGGGGGAGAGACCTGGGAGAAAATCCTCTTTGTAAATGATAAAACCGGGGTGGCCGACATGGTCATGGACCCGACCAATCCCAATAAGATTTTGGTGGCCATGTGGGAACACAAACGGGACCCCTGGTTCTTCAAATCCGGAGGGCCCGGTTCCGGCCTCTACATGACGCATGACGGAGGAAAGACCTGGAAACAGCTGGGCGAAAAGGACGGGCTGCCCAAGGGGGACCTGGGCCGAATGGGCCTGGCGATTGCCAGCGGAAAGCCCGATATCGTCTACGCCCTTGTAGAAGCGAAGAAAAACGCCCTCTACAAATCTGAGGACGGTGGTTTCTCCTGGAAAAAGATCAACGATGGGAACGACATTGGGAACCGTCCTTTCTACTATTCCGACATCTTTGTGGACCCTGAAAACGAAAACAGGGTCTACTCCGTATTCACCTATGTAAATGTGTCCGAAGACGGGGGTCGGAGTTTCCGCCAACTGATGCCCGCCTACGGGGTGGACAACGGGGTACACCCGGACCATCACGCCTGGTGGATCCACCCCACAGATGGACAGTTCATGATCGATGGGAACGACGGGGGGATGAACATCACCCGGGACGGGGGCAGGACCTGGCGCTTTATCGGCAACCTCCCGGTGGGGCAGTTCTACCATGTGAGCGTGGATAATGAGTACCCCTACAATGTTTACGGGGGCATGCAGGACAACGGTTCGTGGAGGGGGCCTGCCTATGTTTGGCGCGCCCAGGGGATCCGCAACTCCTACTGGCAGGAGATCGCCTTCGGGGATGGTTTCGACGTGGTTCCGGACCCGGATGATTCCCGATACGGCTACGCCATGAGCCAGCAGGGGTATGTGCGCCGGTACGACTGGAAAACAGGGAACGACTATACGGTCCGCCCCACTTCCCCGGATGATACCACCCAGCTCCGGTTTAACTGGAACGCAGCCATCGGCCAGGATCCCTTTGACAACAATACCGTCTACTTTGGGAGCCAGTTCGTCCACAAGAGTTCGGACAAGGGGCTTACCTGGGAGGTCATCTCCCCGGACCTGACCACCAATGACCCTGAGAAACAAAAGCAAAGCGACAGCGGGGGGCTCACCATGGATGCCACGGGGGCCGAGAACCACTGTACGATCCTGGTAATCGAACCCTCCCCGGTGGAAAAGGACATGCTCTGGGTGGGTACGGACGACGGCAGGGTCCACTATTCACAAGACGGGGGCCAGAGCTGGACGGAGGTGACCGGGAACATCAAAGGGCTGCC
>JAWWDW010000432.1:0-2457 GCA_033719735.1 Robiginitalea sp.
AGTACGGCCGTGCAAACCGTGGGAACCCTTTCCGAAGTGGTTGCAGACGCTACCAACCGGCTGGATTTCAGCACCGATGTGGCTGGGAAAAAGTTTGCCTGGCAGACCTCCCTGTTCTTGAAGGAGCAGGGCCTGGATTCGGTTCCCCTGGAAGTCCGGCTGGCTTCGGTGGAATATGAACTGGAGCGGCTGGCCGATGTGGCCGTGAACTCCCCCGAGATCCTCTCCGATGCCATAGAGGATTTCAGGAATTCCGTATACCCGATCTTCTCCGAACTGAATTCCCAAATAGACCGGACCATGGTTGGCCTTGCGGTGGAACGAAGGGCCCTGGACCAGTTGATTTTGAGGGAACGCACGGCCCTGGATACCCTGATCCTGCGGGAGCGCCTGGCCCTGAGCCAGGATGCCCGGGAAATAGCCGACACGGGGATCAAAAATGCCATGGCTGAAGTCCATGATGTGGTAAAAAGCGTCCTCTTTTTTGGTATCCTCGGTTTGATCGTCATCCTTGGCCTGCCTTTTTACCTGGGATACCTTTTGGGAAAGCGGACGGGAAAACGCGAATGAAACTGGCTGATGGGAAAAGGCACGTGCCGGGTGCCAGAAGTTGAACATATGATTGCAGTGCTTAATGTTATAATCCTAAAAGAACCAGAAATGAAAAATATCTTTTTAATCTTGCTTTTGCCCGTAGTAACGTCATCCTCAATGGCACAGGAAGCCCCCCTGGATGCCTCCCGGTCCCTTCCCCAGAAGATGGGGTGGATGCAGGGCTTTCCCCCGCCCTCAGACCGGACCATATCTGCCATAGACGGGAGTTTTTTCAATTTTCCGGCCCTTCGGTACAGCGTTTGCAATATGCGGCAATTCATGCCGACGGTGAATGTGCCAGCAGCACAGGAGGACCGCTATGATTTCCAGGTGGATTACGACGCCGGGATCGACGGGCTCACCTTTATCCCCCAGGGGGAGGAAAAACCGATGACATGGCAGGCCTCCCTTCAGAAGAACTACACCGATGGGATGCTGATCCTTCACAAGGGGAAGATCGTCTACGAAAAATACTTCGGGGCCCTCAAGCCAGACGGAGTGCATGCCGCCATGTCCGTGAGCAAGACCTTTACAGGAACCCTTGGGGCCCTGCTGGTCGTGGAAGGGGTGCTGGACGAAAACGAGATGGCTGAAAACTACGTGCCCGAATTAAAGGGTTCTGCCTTTGGGGATGCCACCATTCGCCAAATCCTGGATATGACCACAGCCCTGCAGTACAGTGAGGACTATTCAGACCCGAAGGCCGAGATCTGGGCTTTTTCAGCGGCCGGGAACCCGTTTAAACCCGCGGATTACAAGGGCCCTTCCAACTATTATGAATATTTACAGACGGTGAAAAAGAACGGCACCCATGGGGTGGAATTCGGTTACAAAACAGTGAATACGGATGTGATGGGCTGGATCGTTTCCAGAGTCACAGGTAAAAGCATACCAGAGTTGCTTTCCGAGCGGATCTGGAAGCCCATGGGGGCGCGGTTTGATGGCTATTACCAGATCGATGGAGCGGGCATTGCCTTTGCCGGGGGTGGCTTCAGCGCCAATATGAGGGACATGGCCATGTTCGGGGAGATGATCCGCAACAACGGCTGGTTCAACGGAAGACAGGTATTGCCCACCGCCCTGGTGGATGACATCCGGCAGGGGGGCAATCAGGAAGCGTTCCGCAAAAGTGTATACAGTAAATTAAAAGACTGGAGCTATCGCAACATGTGGTGGATGACCCATAACAAAAACGGAGCCTTTGCCGCCCGGGGGGTCCACGGGCAAACGATCTACATCGATCCCATGGCCGAAATGGTGATCGTCCGGTTCGCCTCCCACCCAAACCCGAAGAATTCCGCCATAGACCCCTATTCCCTGCCGGCCTATGAGGCGGTGGCAGCTTACCTGACCGGGCGCTAAAAGGAATTATGCAGAGATCTCAGGTGCTCGCGGGTACCACCAAGCTGCACCATATGAAGGAGGACATGGGTGCCCTGGATGTCTCCTTTTCGGCGACCGAACTCAAGGAATTTCGCTCCGAACTCGAGAAGATTCAGCTGATCGGGGTCTGGCCTCCGGAATCCGCCCTGGTAGATCAGTAGTTCATTTGGGATCATGGATTTATTCTAAATAAAGGGAAGACATCCACGGAAAGGATTTTTCGAAGAAAAAATCACTAAATTCTAACAAAATTTAAAGGCATGGCAAATTTCAATCTAAAAGTCAATGGCCAGGACAGGCAGGTGGATGTAGATCCGGCCACACCACTGCTTTGGGTATTGCGGGAACATTTGAATCTGGTCGGCACCAAATACGCCTGCGGGATTGCCGTATGCGGCTCCTGTACGGTCCACCTCGGTGGGGTAGCCGTCCGCTCCTGCCAGGTAACCGTTTCCATGGTCGGCAACCAGGAAGTAACCA
>JAWWDW010000433.1:0-2445 GCA_033719735.1 Robiginitalea sp.
AGCTTCTTCCCGATCCAATGTGGTGGAGGTATCGGCAACCTTCCTCCGTTCCCTGGAAGACGCCCTGCCATACTACATGGACCTGAAGGATGCCCTGGTCGCCTCGGACGCGGAAACAGCGTCCGAGAAAGCCGATGCCATGCGCAACGTCCTTCCGGCTACAGGAAAGCAGTCCGGAGAAGCGGAACGGGAAGTGCTGGTGAAGTTTGATAGGTATCTGACCCGCATCTCGCAGGGGACGGACCTGAAGGACCAACGGTTTCAGTTCCGTCTTTTATCGGAGGCCCTTATCAAAATAGCCAAACCCCTGGGAACTCCCCGGAATCCCCTGTACCTGCAGTATTGCCCAATGGCGAACGACAACAAGGGGGCCTACTGGATAAGCAGGGATTCCAGTATCCGAAACCCGTATTATGGGGATGCCATGCTGACCTGCGGAGAGGTCAGGGCCACCTGGCCTGATCAGTAAGCATGCTGTTGGCGTGGGTACGGGTTAAGCGGGAAATCCCGCGGGTCCCTTCTTATAACTTTTGATAACTTTGACTGTAAGGAAGTGGCTTAAAAACCTACTTTTATACCGGAAATCAAATTCAGAACACCATGTCAGAAAAGACAGAACGCGTTAAGACACTTATTCTAGGATCCGGCCCGGCCGGGTATACGGCTGCCATCTATGCGGCCCGGGCCGACCTCAAGCCCGTGATGTACACCGGGATGGAGCCCGGAGGACAACTGACCACCACCACCGAGGTCGAGAATTTTCCGGGCTACCCGGAAGGCATTGACGGGCCCACCATGATGGTGCAACTGCAACAACAGGCGGAGCGCTTTGGCACCGACGTGCGAATCGGGATGGCCACAGCCACCGAATTCAGCGATGAACCGGGGGGCATCCACCGGGTGACCATCGACAACGACAAGATTATCGAGGCAAGGACCGTGATCATTGCTACCGGAGCTTCGGCCAAATACCTGGGGCTTCCCAGCGAGCAGCGCCTCAGGGGAGGCGGGGTTTCGGCCTGTGCCGTTTGCGATGGCTTCTTCTACAAGGGGCAGGATGTCGCCATTGTCGGGGGTGGGGATACCGCCGCCGAGGAAGCATCCTACCTCGCAAATATTTGCAACAAGGTGACCATGCTGATCCGGAAGGATTACATGCGGGCCTCCAAAGCCATGCAACACCGGGTCCAGAACCTTTCCAATATCGATATCCGCTTCAATACGGAAGTGGATGAAATCCTGGGGGACCAGGTGGTGGAAGGCCTCCGAATGGTCAACAACCAGACCGGGGAAAAGGAAGAGATTGCCATCACCGGATTCTTTGTGGCCATCGGCCATAAACCCAACACGGATATTTTTAAGGGACAACTGGAGATGGATCCCACGGGCTATATCATTACCAAAGGGAAGTCTACAAAGACGAACAAACCAGGTGTCTTCGCCAGTGGAGACGTACAGGACAAGGAATACCGACAGGCAGTCACAGCTGCAGGTACCGGGTGTATGGCAGCTTTGGATGCAGAGCGCTACCTCGCCTCCGTGGAGACCACCGAAACGGTCTCCTGATGTGAACGGGAACGAAACAAAAAAGCCACCTGATCAGGTGGCTTTTTTTGTGCGTTAATCTACGCGTTTGTAATTTTCGGAAAATGTGCGGTTCCCCTCTTCGTCATAGTTGATCTGGCTGTAGGTGTCATCGCCCAGGACCAGTTCAAAGGTAAACTGCCGGATGGTGTCCAGGGCTTCCATCATATAGTGGTCCCCGTATTCGATGACCTCGATGAGTTCATCCTGGGTAATACGATAGCGTCCGTATCCGAAGCGGCCAATCGTATCGTTGGGGTCGGTCCGGGACCACATCACCTTGCCGCCGTAGTACATCTTCACCTGGCGGTACCCGTCTACAAGCTCCGTCGTATCCATGATGTTCTGGCCATCGTAGTTATAGAAACTCTGGAGTTCCCAGGTACCTTCTATAGAGTGCATCGTTTCGGGGGTCGAGGTGCTGATTGCGGTGGTGGCAACAAAAACGACTGCCAAAAGAGCCCACCCAAATACCTTTTTCATGCGATTCAGATTTTGATTATAAAATATTGTTAAAAAGATACAAAAATTATAATAAAATCAATAGGGAAGACCGATAAACGTTGCAATGAATTTACTGGAAGAAATGAATCATTGACAATCTTTAAATCCCGAAAGGACCTCCGACAGGTACTGGAGTTGGGGCTCATCATGGGCTGCTGTGACCACGATACGGCTTGGGGAAGCGGCTTCCCCTTCGGCAGGGTACTGAAAATCGGTAATCAGGATGCGCTTTTTCAAAAGGTGCCGGGCCAACTCCGGATTCCTGAAACACCACACCGGATACCCCTGTTGGGAGGTAAGGCAAGGCAGTTTTCCAACGTGTTCCTGAAGGAATTCCACCCGGGATGTAAGCACCTC
>JAWWDW010000434.1:0-2441 GCA_033719735.1 Robiginitalea sp.
CCTACACCGATCCGGATGTGGAATGGGGATATGCCAGTTCGCCCATCATACACGAGAACAGGATCATAGTGCAGGGCGATGTGATCGGGGGAGAGGGCTTCCTGGCGTCCCTGGACCTGGAAACGGGAAAGGAAATGTGGCGCAGCACCCGGGGCGATGTGGCCACCTGGTCCACCCCCAATTTCTATCAGGCAGATGGACACCGGCAGATCGTGGTCAACGGTTACCGGCACATCGGGGGCTACGATTTTGACTCGGGCAGGGAACTCTGGAGGCTGAGCAACGGTGGAGATGCCCCGGTGCCTACCCCTGTTTTTGCCCACGGCCTCATCTACATCCATTCTTCCCACGGCCGTTACCAGCCCATATTTGCCATTCGTCCGGAAGCACAGGGGGACATCACCCTGGATACCCATCCCGACAGCCTGAGCAATGATTACATCGTATGGAGCATCAAACGGGGGGCCGCCTACATGCCCACCAACCTGGTATACGGCGATTACCTGTATAACCTGAGGATGAACGGCAACCTTACCTGTTTTGATGCGCGCAGCGGTGAGGTGGTCTACAAGGAGCGGATCCCCGAAGCCAGGGGTATCACGGCATCGGGAGTGGCCTCCGGCGGAAAATTATATTACTCCACCGAACAGGGAGATGTATTTGTGATCAAAGCGGGTCCCGGGTTTGAGATCCTTTCCAGGAATCCCCTGAATGACCTGATCATGGCCTCACCGGCCATTTCGGAAGACATGATCTACTTCCGCACCCAGAATCACCTGGTGGCCGTGGGCGAAGATTAGTTAAACCAGTAAGACAGTTTCAGAACGATCCCGCGATTCTTGGTCTGCCAGTTTGTGGGATGAGCGTTTTCTGTATACACGATGAACAGGCCCGAAACAGGGGCAAAGCGCCATTGAAAGCGCATGTTCAGGTTTACGTTATCTATCTGGTTGTTATACTGGACAAAGGTGGTGAAGAATAGTTTATCGGTAAAGGTGATATCCAGCCGGGGCCCCACCAGCCACAGGTTGGCGCTGGTGTAGGGTTGTGGCATCTCCACCTTGTTATAGGATGCCAGCAGGGAGAGACTTCCAAAGGGCTGGACCCGGTAATTCAGGTCTCCTTCCAGGCTGAGCTTGGTTCCCCCGTAATAGCCCCCGTAACGCCCTTCCACCATAAAGGTGAACAGCCGTTTCATGGTCGACACATAAGAAAGGGAGACCTCTTTCCAGCGGAATTCTTCACCCGCGGGGATCTGTTCGCCCCCGGTGTGGGTGGGATCGAAGGGATCCAGGAGCCTGACATATCCTTCTTCCAGGCCCAGGGAGATCTGGCTGCGGTCCATCCACACCAGCGAGTAGCTCAGGTCCGTTTCCCGGTCGGTGAGGGAAAAACCGGCATCCATGAAAAGATCCGTTTCCAGGCTGGGTCCGTGCCAGGCCACCCTGTCCGACATCACATAGAACTTATACCCGATCGATGGGGTGGTCTGGTTGTACCCGGTCCTGCGAACAAATCCCATTTCGGCCAGGTAGTTCCCCCCCACGTAGGACTGGCTGATCCCCGCCGAGAACTGTTCTTTGTCGTATTGGATCTGTCCGGCCGTGGCAAAGCGGTTCCCTCCGGGCCCCGGGTTGAATGAGTGATGGTAGAAAACCTTACCGGTCCAGTGGTTATCTGAACTGGCAAAGTTAAACTCAGCTCCGGCCACCCGGTTGAAATTATGGGCGTGGAAGGCTGTGTCGTCCGGACTGGCAATGATCTGTTTGTTGGTCATAAACACCCCCACATTGGAGCGGGCGAGGACCTTTCGCTGCAGTACGGCCACGCTGAAATTGTCGGCCGAATTCAGGTCCTGTACCGCCGTCTGCATGTTCATAAGCCCGATGCGCCAGTTTTCCCCTGCGGAGCCGCTAAGCCTTGCTCCGGCGATGACAGGCGTATTCAGACCGATCCGCCGGGAGAAGAATGGCCGGACCGACCGGGTTCCCAGGTTGGCAAAAAGGTCGCTGTTCTCCAGGAAGAATTTCCTCTTCTCGGGGAAGAAAAGTTCGAAACGGTCCAGGTTCACCTGCTGCTGGTCCACCTCCACCTGCGAGTAGTCGGGATTCACGGTCACATCCAGGTTCATGGAGGTGGAGAGTATCACTTTGGCATCCACCCCTGCATTGGGTTTATATGAAACGGGATCCCCCGACTGCAGGTTGTGGGTGGCTTTCCCCGAAACGTAAGGGATCACCGAAAACCTTAGTCCGGGTGCCGGGGGCGCATCTTCCCAGGCCAGGGTTCCTGTATAGGCCAGGTTGGCCGATTGAAACTGTCGTGGCACCGGTGCCCAGGATGATTTTTCATCGGTTTTCAGGTCGAGCCGGCTGAAATTGATCCCCCATTCTGTATCCCCGCCGCGGTAGCGAATGGTGCGGAAGGGAATCTTGAATTCC
>JAWWDW010000435.1:0-2440 GCA_033719735.1 Robiginitalea sp.
AAGGAAGTACTTCTGGAAATCACTCGAGGGGTCGGAGACGGTCAGCTGTTTTTCCAAATCGATGCCAAGGCTGCTGAGGCGCGTCGCCATTCGTTTTTCCAGTTCCTCCAGGGAGGTCCTGCCTTTGGTGTCACTTTCCTGAAGTCGGATCTGAAGGAAGATCCGGTCCGGGGTGACCAGGGTATCCACCCGGGCCGAGGTTTCCAAATAGGGTTGATCGATAAAATTTTTGGTCTGGGACCAGCCGGCCTGCACAACCAAAGCAAAAGCCAGCATGAACGCGATATTCCTCATTTGTTCAAAGATTCATTTAATAAAATAGTTCCAACGGGATCGTACAAAAATGATGCTAAAAGATAAGTGGTCTAATTTTAATTTAAGAATTCTTGGACACTTCAGCCATTTGCCCCCCTACCACAGTAGGTCCGGCTACAGGTGATCCCCTGTCTACAAAAACGTTATTCTTTCTCACCTGTGGGCCCGTCACCGGCCAGAGCTTCGAGGTACGGGTTGTAATTGAACACCGTATGATAAATGGATTCCGCATACCCGGGCAAATACTTTTCCAAAATCATTGCAATGTTATATCCCAGCTGGTAGTAATACCGGTCGTTGTAGATATCTGAGAGCCCCGTGTCCTCATGAGGCTCGTATCCGGCAAAGATATTACCGATCCGGTCCCGGTCCGCCTCCCTAAGCATGGAGGTATCGGTGGGGTGGTCCCGCATGTAGCGTTTGGCCAGGGACTGGAAATACCGCGCATGTCCCTCGATCAAGATTTCATAGTCTTCAATTTCACTGATGTCCACCCCGTACTTCTCCAGGATACGCTTTCGCCTTACTTCGCGAAGATCCAGGTATTTCCTGATCCCTTCCCGGGGGTCCATGGTTCCCTGCCAAACGTCCTTGAGCAGCTGGTTCTCCTGTGCCACGGCCTCGCGATACCAGTCCAGTTCTTTGTGATAGCCCCCTAAAAACGCATCCGGCCCACCTGGAATGGGGAGGTTGCTGTAGTATTCCCGGAATCCGGGAATGGAACGCTGGTAGGAGTGGAAGAGTTCGTGCAACACCATTTCAGCCCATTCCTGCAAATCCGTGATCGGCACAAACCGCTGGGTGAGCTCAAAGCTGCTAAAGATCATGATGTTTTCCCTATAGTAGAGATCCGTAGGATCGTCGCTATAGCTGTTGGAAAACTGAAATTCAAGGGTGTCGGTATAGGATTCCGGGAGCCGGTAGATCTTCCAGTCCGGATCCGGTGAAGGCACCGGGGTGGGATTCGCCAACTGCAGGATATGCGGGTTGGGGTTGATGACAAAGGTGCCATTGAAGGTATAATACAAGGTGGGGAGGGTGACATCCTCGCGGGCATAGTCCGGCCAGGAGGCCCGGGCGATATCATTTTTAAGACGGATGAGGTATTCTAAATGCTCCCAGTGCCGTTGGGCACCATCCAGAGGATGGCCTGATTGCTCCCTTTGTGCCTGAACGGACCCGGAAGTCGCGAGCCAGAGGCATCCGAAAAGCAATATCCCCAACAGGTACGCTTTTTTTCTATAATACAGGTTCATGCGTACCGGTAAGATAGCACTAAGATCGATCGGCAGGGATTTTTATGCCTGTATAAGGACAGTACAGGATGAAAAAGGCACGTGGTCAGCCAGAGGACCCGGTACCAAAAGGGTAAAAAAAGCTTTGTCCCGGGGCAAGGGAAAGGCCGGACAACGAAGTATTCAGGACCGGTTGGTAATCAGCATGGCCGTGTCCTGCTGACATGGCTCCACGGTATGGACATCCGTTTCGGAGGCCACATAGTGTTCCCCTTCACACTGGGAATTCCAAAGACTGGCAAGCAAACAGGCCCCCACCAGGATGGATTTGTAAGCGATGTTGAGACGGGCTGTTTCCATTTTGACGATTGTTGATTGTTGACTGTTGATTGATTGACGATACACTATAAAGACGATATTCCCTGGGGAATGTTACAATTTTCCCCGGGCTTTTACATTTATTTAATATTTCGCAGCGGATCTGTGTACCCCCAGATCTGGCCATGCCTGGGATATCCCAGACGGGTCAGCCCGCCTACGTGAAAGACGGAATTTCCATACTTCCCCAGCAGCCCGAGCACCTTTTCGGCCAGTGATGCATAGGGTTTCCCAAGGCCCTTTGGCGGGTTCCCCCAGGCAATGATACAGGGGTTCCCACTACTCAGACAGGCTTCAATGGTGTGAAGGTTCCTGGGATCGCTGAGCTCCGTTTGCTTTGCTGCCAACCGGTCCGAATAGGATTCATACCAGGGGATCAGGTTGAGAAACACCACCTTATGAAGCCCTTCCAGGCTGGTGTATTTCCCCTGGTTCCGGTACAGGTAATTCAATACCCGGTTTATGGTGTGGTCCGAAACCTCAGCATTGGCCCGGCTGGGGTTTTTCTGGAT
>JAWWDW010000436.1:0-2438 GCA_033719735.1 Robiginitalea sp.
ACCCGATCCCGGACCACATTGAAATCTATACTAACGTTTGATTAGCCTACTGGACCCTTACCGACTGTGCCTATATCCGGGACCGGGACTCGGGAATCGAATTTCTGCTCACAGCTACCATCCTGGTAAACCAGGACGGGGTATTCAACGATGACCAGTATGAATACGAGGATATCGGCCTGCCTTTCCTGGCTGCCCTCGGCAGGGAGTTGTACGCCTACGAACGCACTCAAAAACACTGACCATGGAAGGCCTCTCATTTTCAGAGTTCACCAAGCGCATCTATATCAGGACCTCCCCGGAACGAATCTATAACAGTTGGGGAACGACTGAGGGAATTTGCAGGTGGTTCCTCAGGGATGCAGAATACCGGGATGGCAGCGGACGGGTGCGAAAGGCCGCTGAGCCCGTGCAACCCGGAGACCGCTACGTTTGGAAATGGCACAATTGGGACGGGGCGGAAGAAGGCGTGGTTACCCGTGCCAATGGCAGGGACGAACTGGAATTTTCCTTTGCCGGGGTCAGCCATGTACGCCTGAACCTGGAGGCCGGAAAAAACGCCGTCCTGCTAAACCTTTTGCAGTACGGCATCCCAACGGATGAGGAGAGCAAATTAACCCTGCATTACGGATGCAGCAATGGATGGACCTTCTGGCTGGCAAACCTGAAGGCCTACCTGGAATATGGCGTGCTTTTGCATGAAACCGACCTGGATCTGCGCAAGTTTCCCCTTGCCGGATTCGAATTCGTCAATATTTGAGCTACTTGGCCACGTGAACCGCACGGGTCTCGCGGATGACCGTCACCTTGACCTGGCCGGGATACGTCATATCCGTCTGGATTTTCTGGGAGATCTCAAAAGAGAGCTGGGCAGCCTTCTCATCGCTTACCTTCTCACTTTCCACGATCACGCGGAGTTCCCTGCCCGCCTGAATCGCATAGGCCTTTTGGACCCCCCCAAAGCCAAAGGCAATTTCCTCCAGATCCTTCAAACGCTGGATGTAGGAATCCAGCACCTGACGACGCGCCCCTGGCCGGGCCCCGCTAATTGCGTCGCACACCTGTACAATAGGTGAAATAAGCGTCGTCATCTCAACCTCGTCATGGTGGGCACCAATGGCATTGCATACCTCCGGTTTCTCCCCGTACTTTTCGGCCCATTGCATCCCGAGGATGGCGTGGGGGGTTTCCAGTTCGGTTTCGGAATTGGGGACTTTGCCGATATCGTGGAGCAGGCCGGCCCTCTTGGCAAGTTTGGGGTTCAGGCCCAGCTCAGCGGCCATGACCCCACAGAGTTTGGCGACCTCCCTGGAGTGTTGCAGGAGGTTCTGACCATAGGAGGAACGGTATTTCATCCGTCCGACCATTCGAATAAGCTCCGGGTTCAGGCCGTGGATCCCCAGGTCGATGACCGTACGTTTCCCTACTTCCAGGATTTCCTGCTCGATTTGTTTTTCCGTTTTGCGAACCACCTCTTCAATCCTCGCCGGGTGGATCCTCCCGTCCGTAACCAGCTTGTGGAGGGATAGCCTGGCGACCTCCCGCCTTACCGAGTCAAAACAGGAAAGGATGATGGCCTCCGGGGTGTCATCCACGATGATTTCCACTCCGGTGGCAGCTTCCAGGGCCCGGATATTACGTCCCTCCCGGCCGATGATCCGTCCCTTGACGTCATCGGATTCCAGATTGAAGACCGAGACGCAATTCTCCACGGCTTCTTCCGTACCAATGCGCTGAATGGTATTGACGATGATTTTTTTGGCCTCTTGCTGGGCCGTCATTTTCGCCTCCTCCAGGGAGTCCTGAAGGAACGTCATCGCGTCCGCCCTGGCAGATTCCTTGAGGGACTCCATGAGCTGGCCTTTGGCCTCATCCGCAGAAAGCCCGGAGATCACCTCCAGCTGCTGAATCTGGCTTTTGTGCAGTTTCTCGAGTTCTCCCTGTTTGCGATCGTAGAACTCCTTGCGCTTTTCCAGGTCCTGGAGTTGCGTTTCCAGGCTTTCATTGAGTTTTTTGCTGCGCGCCAGTTCACTGCTGACCTGGGATTCCTTGTCCCGGGTGCGCTTTTCGGCCTCGGAGATTTTCTTGTCCTTGTTGATGATGACCTTCTCGTGCTCCGCCTTGAGTTCGAGGAATTTTTCCTTGGCCTGGTAGATTTTTTCCTTCTTGATGTTTTCTCCTTCCGCCTTTGCGTCCTTGAGGATGGCCGCAGCTTCTTTTTTGGCGGATTCTACGGTCTTTGCCGCACGCCCTTTTTCAAGGAGTTTTGCAATTAAGAACCCCACTGCGAGTCCGACAACCAGGGCGATAATACCTGTGGTAATGTCCATGATCAGAGTTTTTAAGTTGAATTAACGGCGGTGGACCAGCAAAAAAAAAGCCCACATTGATGAAGTTTTGTACAAACTCCAAAAAACAGGTTTAGGGCTAACAGGCTG
>JAWWDW010000437.1:0-2433 GCA_033719735.1 Robiginitalea sp.
GCCGCTTTTTCTGTGTGAAATGATGGATCGCGTAAACCTGGACTGCACCAAGAACAAACTGGAACAAAAGGCAAACCGATTTTTTGTATCAGGAGATCCGGAAGCCCTGCTCATGCTGGAAGTGCGGGAAGACACAGCAGAGGAACTTGAGGCTTCGGTAGCCAAAGTACTCAAAACCCTGGAGGAAAGCGGAAAATCCTATGCCGCCCCGGTCCTGAGGGGCCAGGAAATCTCCCGTGCCTTTAACCTCAGAAAGGCCGGCCTGGGCCTTTTGGGCAACATGGTAGGGGACCGAAAGGCGGTCGCCTGCATTGAAGATACAGCCGTGGCCCTGGCGGACCTCAAAGATTTCATCGGGGAGTTCACAGACATTATGAAAGGGCATGGACAGGAGGCGGTGTACTATGCCCACGCCGGGGCAGGGGAACTCCACCTGAGGCCCATTTTGAATTTAAAGCAGTCGGGGGATGTTCAGCTTTTCCGGCAGATCACCACAGAAGTGGCCGAGCTGACCAAAAAATACCGGGGCTCCTTCAGCGGGGAACACGGGGACGGAATTGTAAGGGCCGAATTCATCCCCCTGATGATCGGGGAAACCAATTACGCACTGCTGCGGAGGATTAAAGCCTGTTTCGACCCAAAAGGAATTTTCAATCCCGGAAAATTCGTCGATGCCTATCCGATGGATAAGGCCCTGCGGTATGTGCCGGACCGCAAGGAGCCCGAGGTCCAGACCCTGCTGGACTTCTCCGACAGTCAGGGGATCCTCAAGGCGGCCGAAAAATGCAATGGAAGTGGGGATTGCCGGAAAACACACCATACCCCGGGCGCCATGTGCCCGAGTTATCAGGCCACCCTGGACGAAAAGGATTCGACCCGGGCCAGGGCCAACGCCCTGCGGGAAATGCTAACTGAAAATACCGGGGGAAACCCCTTTGACAGGACGGAACTCAAGGAGGTATTCGACCTCTGCATCAGCTGCAAGGCATGTGCCCGGGAATGCCCCAGCAACGTGGATGTGGCTACCCTGAAGGCAGAATTCGCCTATCAGTACCAGGAAACGAACGGTTACCCGCTTCGCAACCGGGTTTTTGCCTACAACACACGGTTAAACCGGCTGCAGAGCCAGGTAGCGCCCCTTTCGAACCTGCTGACGCAAAAAGGGTGGGGGAGTCGCCTGCTCAAGGGACTGCTGGGCATTGCCCCCAAAAGGTCCCTGCCGGGAGTTCAGCGTGTTAATTTTGATTCCGTCCTGAAAAACGTCAAACAAAAGGACAAAACCCCCGGGAGATCCGTGGTCCTCTATATCGATGAATTTACGCGCTATCTCGATACCGAACTGGGGGTCCACGCCATTGAATTGCTGGAAGGCCTGGGATACGACCTGATGCTCTTCAAGGCGGAAAGCGGGCGCAGTTTCATCTCCAAAGGGTTTTTGAAACAGGCCCGGGACCTCGCTCGAAAGAACCAGTCCGCCCTGCTCGAATTCGCTAAAAAGGGAATCCCGGTGATTGGACTGGAACCCTCGGCCGTGCTGACCTTCCGGGATGAATACAAACGGCTGGGGCTGCCGCCAGCCCAGGCGGATGCCATCGCCGGCAATGCCTTCCTGATGGAGGAATTCCTAGCCTCCGAGATCACAGATGGCCGCATCCGTGCAGACCAGTTCACCAAAGAAGCGAGAACGGTCAAGATTCACGTACATTGCCACCAGAAAGCCCTTGGAGACCAGAAGTCCACCTTTGACGTCCTCAACCTTCCCGAACATTACTCAGCCACGCTCATCCCTTCGGGATGTTGTGGCATGGCGGGTTCCTTCGGATATGAAAAAGAGCATTATGAGGTTAGCATGAAGATCGGAGGGCTGAAACTCTTTCCCACCGTCCTGAAAACCGATCCGGAGGTAATCATAGCTGCCAACGGAACAAGCTGCAGGCACCAGATCCTGGACGGGACAGGACGCCGGGCCCTGCACCCGGTTACCATCCTGCGGGATGCCTTACTCCTCTGAGGGTTTTTCCTTTTGTCTGGTTTGTGGTTTCTCCTTTTTTGAAACAATGGAGGCAATCAGGTCATTGATGTCCATTTCTTTCAAATCCTCGTCGGCATAAAAAGGGGATAGTTTGTCCTCGTCATACCGGTAGAGCTTCCAGCGTTTAAAGTTGTATTCCAGGGCGGTCATGTGCTCCACCCAGTCCCCGGAGTTCAGGTAAAGCGTTTTCCCGGAAGGCGCCTCTATCCACTGTTTCCCGGGTTTGTGAAGGTGACCGCAAACCACGCAATCGTATCCGTTGCGAATCGCGATGTCTGCGGTTGTTTTTTGAAAACGTCGGATGAGGCGGGCTGCCTGATCCGGGTGTTCCCTCATCCTTATGGCAGGGGAAATCGGCGTTTTTCCAATTTTTGTCCGAAACCAGTTTACTGCCCGGTTCA
>JAWWDW010000438.1:0-2432 GCA_033719735.1 Robiginitalea sp.
AGCAAATGCCCCATGGTGGTCCCGTTACCCACTACATAAACCAGGTTGCTGCTGGCACTGTAGACCGGCAGAAAAGAGAACAGGGCCAAAAGGGCCACCACGGCCCAAATCGCCTTGTCTCCTTCCAGGTTATGTAAGATCCGGCCGGTTTTCATAATGATTTCACTGCATTCTTAAACTGGTCTCCACGGTCTTCGTAATTCTTAAACAGATCAAAGCTGGCACAGGCCGGGGAGAGCAAAACCGTATCCCCCCGCTCTGCTATTTTGTAGGCCACCTTTACCGCCTCGGTCATGGCATAGGTCTCCACCACCAGGTCCACCACGTTCCCGAAGGTCTCCAGGATCCGTGAATTGTCGAGCCCCAGGCAGACAATCGCCCGGACTTTTTCGCGAACCAGCGGCAACAGGGAGCGGTAGTCGTTCCCCTTATCCACCCCGCCCACAATCCAGACCACAGGGGTGGTCATGCTGTCCAGGGCGTAAAAAGTGGCGTTTACGTTGGTCGCCTTGGAATCGTTTACATATTGGACATGCTGGATCTTGAGGACCTTCTCCAACCGGTGCGGAGCCCCCTGGAAATTCGCAACACTCTGGCGGATGCTTTCTTTGCGAATGCCGAGCAGGCGGGCCACGGTGGCTGCCGCCATGGTATTCTTTACATTGTGCAGCCCTTCCAGGGCCAGGGAATCCGTATTCATTTTCAACAGGTTGTTATCGGTTCGTATGTGTATTTCATTTTCTGCTATACTGGCTCCTTTTGACAGGGGTTGCTCCAGGGAAAACGGCCAGATCCGGGGCCGGATCTCACCAGGCCTGATCCACTCTGAGAGCACCGGGTCGTCCAGATCGTATATGAAATGATCTTCCCGGGTCTGGTTCTCGAAGATGCGGAGCTTGGCTCGGATATAGAGCTCCATGGTATTTTGGTAGCGGTCCAGGTGGTCCGGGGTAATGTTGGTGATCACCGCAATATGCGGGTGGAACCTCCGGATCCCGTCCAGCTGGAAACTGCTCACCTCCAGCACATAGTACTGTCGGGGTTCCCGGGCTACCTTCAGGGCAAAACTGTCTCCGATATTCCCCCCGAGGCCCACATCGAGCCCCCCTTCCTTCAACAGGTGGTAGGTAAGCAATGCCGTGGTGGTCTTGCCATTGCTCCCGGTAATCGCAATCAGGGTGGCTTCTGTAAACCAACTTCCGAATTCGATTTCCGAAACAATGGGTATCCCAGCTTCCCGCATTTGCACCAGCAGCGGAACCGAATCCGGAATCCCGGGACTCTTCACGCAAAGGTCTGCCTCAAGGAGGCGCTCGGTCGTATGGCTGCCTTCTTCCCAGTCAATGCCAGTCTGTATCAGAACGTTTTTATATGCCTCTTTAATCGGGCCCTGGTCTGAGACAAAGACCTCATAGCCCTCTTTCTTTCCTAAAACTGCCGCCCCTGTACCGCTTTCGCCTCCGCCCAAAACCACCAGGCGTCCTCCGCGCCTTTGCAGGTCGTTTCCTGCCGCCTTTCCCCCATCCAAACCCATGATCAGCGGATCTTGAGGGTGACAATCGTGACGATGGCCAGCAGGATCCCGATGATCCAGAAACGGGTCACGATCTTACTTTCGTGGTATCCCCTTTTCTGGTAGTGATGGTGCAGGGGCGCCATCAGGAATATCCGTTTCCCTTCACCCGACCTTCGCTTGGTGTATTTAAAATAGCTGACCTGCATCATCACAGACAGGGACTCCGCAAAAAAGATCCCACACAGGATCGGGATCAGCAACTCCTTTCGAACGATCAGGGCGATCACCGCAATGACCCCACCTATGGTAAGGCTGCCGGTATCCCCCATAAAAACCTGGGCCGGATAGGCGTTGTACCAAAGGAACCCGATCAGGGCACCCACAAAGGCCGTTATAAACACCACGAGTTCTCCTGCACGCGGGATAAAGAAAATATCCAGGTAATCGGAGAAGATCACGTTGCCGGACACCCAGGCAAAGATCCCGAGGGTAAGCACGATTATGGCCGAAGACCCGGCCGCCAGGCCGTCGATCCCATCGGTGAGGTTGGCCCCGTTGGAGACCGCTGTCACGATGAAAATCACGATGGGGATAAACAGGATCCAGGCGTACTTTTCCGCCCCCTCCCCGATCCAGGAAACCCAATGCGCGTAATCCAGCTGGTTGTCCTTAAAGAAAGGCACATTGGTCATCAGGGATTTGATCTCCTTCCCTTCCACCTGCTCCAATTCCAGTTCCTGGGTGATTACGGAATAGTTCTTTTCCTTTACCGTTACCCCAGGGTGGAAGTAAAGGGTACAAACAGCACGCCGATGCCGGCGGCCGGCGCGGCAGGCGAAAATCGTCTGACAATCCAGGGAACAGGCAGAAAAAGCAGCATCCAGGGCCAGGCCAGGTGAAACATCAGGGTTTCCTC
>JAWWDW010000439.1:0-2430 GCA_033719735.1 Robiginitalea sp.
ACCTCGCCCAGGCGAGGTGTTGCTTTTTTATTTGTCCACAATCTCGAACAAGTTCGGTTTGTTCCCAAATAAAAAAGCCGCTAACTTTCGTTAACGGCTTGGCTAGTAGCGGGGACTGGACTCGAACCAGCGACCTTCGGGTTATGAGCCCGACGAGCTACCTACTGCTCTACCCCGCGATGTGGACGGCAATTATACAACGGTTTATTGGTTTTGTCAAACGCAGGCGGATTTATTAATTGTGGGGTCCCGTTTTGTTTTTTGTGAAAATCCCTACCTTCGGCCCGATACCAACCCTTATGGAAATCATCGACCAGTTCCTCTCCGACCTGATTCCCTATGCCGAGTGGGCCATGCTGGTCATGGTGGTGGGCGGGGGGCTCTTCCTGGCCTTTTATTCCGGGTTTCGCCCGTACCGCTATTTCCGCCACGCCATTGGCATTACGGCCGGGAAGTACGACGACCCGGACGACCCGGGGGAGGTGAGCCACCTGCAGGCCCTCTCTTCCGCGGTGGCAGCTACCGTGGGGTTGGGGAACATTTCCGGGGTGGCCATTGCCATTTACATGGGAGGCCCGGGGGTGATCTTCTGGATCTGGGTCACGGCCCTGATCGGGATGTGCGTGAAGTTTTATTCCTGCAGCCTTGCCATCATGTACCGCAAGACCGATGAGGCGGGGAACCTACAGGGGGGACCTATGTATTATATCACCCAGGGCATCGGGCCCAAAGCGCGGCCCCTTGCCATATTTTTCAGCATTGCGGGCCTGGTGGGGTTCCTTGGGGTGTTCACGGTAAACCAGTTCACCCAGACCTTTATGAATGTGGTGGACCCGGACACCAACCTCGCAGCAATCGGAACATTCAACTGGAAGCTCACCATTGGCATTGTGTTGTCTGTGATCACCTCCCTGGTGATCTTCGGGGGGCTCAGGAAGATTGCCAGGGTGGCCACGGCCATCGTGCCATTTATGGTATTGCTCTATTTCGCAGCCGTGTTTATCATCATGGCCAATAATGCGGGGGAAATCCTCCCCGCCCTGAAACTGATCATTACCGAGGCCTTCAACTTCAAAACCGCGTTTGCCGGGGGCTTCTGGGGACTGGTAATCCTCGGGGTGCGGCGGGCCGTGTTTTCCAACGAGGCAGGCCTGGGGAGCGCCCCTATGTACCATGGGCAGTCCCGTACCAAGGAACCGGTACAGGAAGGCCTGGTTTCCATGCTCGGCCCCTTTATCGATACCATCGTGGTCTGTACCCTGACGGCCGTGGTCATCCTGCTGAGCGGGGCCTACCTGGAAGCCGAGAGCAACGGCATCCTGATGACCCTGATCGCCTTTAAGAAATCCCTGTTCGGATACGGGGACGTATTGCTTATGCTGGTGGTGGCGGCCTTTGCCCTTTCCACCCTCTTTACGTATTCCTATTACGGGGTCAAATGCCTTTCCTTCCTTACCAACCCGAGGATCGGGAAGTGGTTCAACTACTATTACGTGGCCACCATCACCTTTGCGGCGGTGGCCTCTGTGGACCTGGTCATCAACCTGATCGACCTGGCCTATGCCCTTATGTGCATCCCGAATATGATGGCGGTGCTCTACCTGGCCCCCAGGGTCAACCGCGAGATGAAACGCTATTTTACCCAATTGAAAAATGAGCGCACATAAAGCCGGATTCGTCAATATCATCGGAAACCCCAACGTGGGCAAGTCCACCCTTATGAATGCTTTGGTGGGGGAGCGGCTCTCGATCATTACCTCCAAGGCGCAGACCACCCGCCACCGCATCCTGGGCATTGTCAACGGGGAGGATTTTCAAATGGTGATCTCCGATACCCCAGGCATCATCAAGCCCGCCTATGCCTTGCAGGAATCCATGATGGATTTTGTCCGGACCGCCCTGGACGATGCCGATGTGCTGGTGTACATGGTGGAGGTAGGGCAGAAGGGACTCAAAGACGAGGCCTTCCTGGAGCGAATCCAGAAAACCCAGGTGCCCGTCCTGCTTTTGATCAATAAGATTGACACCTCAGACCAGCAGACCCTGGAAGAAAAGGTGGATTACTGGAAAGAACTCCTTCCCCGGGCCGAGATTTTCCCAATTTCCGCCCTGGAGCAGTTTAACATCCAGCCCGTCTTTGACCGAATCCTGGAACTGTTGCCGGAGGGGCCTCCCTATTTTCCAAAAGACCAGCTCACCGACCGGCCGGAGCGCTTTTTCGTCAGCGAGATCATCCGGGAAAAGATCCTCAGGCACTACAAGAAAGAGATTCCCTATTCGGTGGAAATCGAGGTGGAGGCTTTTGAGGAAGGCGAGGACCTGATCCGTATCGGGGCCGTGATCATGGTGGAGCGGGATTCCCAGAAGGGGATCATCATCGGGCATAAAGGTTCCGCCCTGAAACGGGTCGGCTCCGAAGCCCGCAAGGAC
>JAWWDW010000440.1:0-2419 GCA_033719735.1 Robiginitalea sp.
GCCCTTCCGATGGCGCAGCCCGGTTCGGGTATGGGGATGACGCTCTGGCTGGTGTCCATGGCGATCTTTATCGCCTCCTCCCTTTTGGGATCCCTCAATTACATCGTTACGGTGATCAACCTCAGGACCAAGGGGATGTCCATGACACGCCTTCCCCTGACGATCTGGGCGTTTTTTGTAACGGCTATCATCGGGGTGATTTCCTTCCCGGTACTGCTTTCAGCTGCCCTGTTGCTGCTGATGGACCGTAGTTTTGGAACCTCCTTCTTCCTGTCGGATATCTTTATACAGGGAGAGGTGCTCCACTACCAGGGCGGTTCCCCGGTACTCTACGAACACCTGTTCTGGTTCCTGGGCCACCCGGAAGTATATATCGTGATTCTGCCCGCCATGGGGATTGTGTCCGAGGTGATGTCCGTAGGGGCGCGTAAGCCGATCTTCGGATACCGGGCCATGATTGCCTCCATCCTGGCGATCGCCTTCCTCTCCACCATTGTTTGGGGACACCACATGTTCGTATCCGGGATGAACCCCTTTTTGGGATCCGTCTTTACCTTTACCACCCTGTTGATTGCCATCCCCTCCGCGGTCAAGGCCTTTAACTGGATCACCACCCTCTGGAAGGGGAACCTGCAACTCAACCCGGGGATGCTGTTCTCCATCGGGATGGTTTCCACCTTCATCACCGGGGGTCTTACCGGGATCATTCTGGGGGACAGTACCCTTGACATCAACGTACACGACACCTATTTCGTGGTGGCACACTTCCACCTGGTAATGGGTATTTCTGCCCTTTACGGGTTGTTTGCCGGGGTGTATCACTGGTTCCCGAAAATGTTCCAGGGCCGGATGATGAGCAAGAACCTCGGATACATCCACTTCTGGATCACAGCCGTTGGATCCTACGGGGTATTCTTCCCCATGCATTTTGTCGGGATGGCGGGGGTCCCAAGGCGTTACTACGAAAACACGGCCTTCCCCATGTTTGATGAACTGGTGGACGTTCAGGTGTTGATGACCGTTTTCGCCATCATTACGGCAGCTGCCCAGTTGATATTCCTCTATAACTTTATCCGCAGCATGTTCTACGGAGAGCGCGGGCCGCAAAACCCCTGGAATGCCACAACACTGGAATGGACTGCCCCCCGGGAGCATATCCATGGGAACTGGCCTGGGGCCATCCCTGAAGTGCACCGCTGGGCATACGATTTCAGTAAGACCTATGACAACGGGGAATATATTATTCCCGGACAGGACTTCGTCCCGCAGCACATCCCCCTGCAGGAAGGAGAAGAAGAACTGCAGCACTGACAGGCAAATACGCCATGAATACTGGGCCCGCGTTCTCGCGGGCCCTTTTTTTATTCCGGAAGGCGCGGCCTTCAGGTTCTGGGGATTTGCATATCTTTAAACGTGAAGAAGCGAATGATCATGAAAAACCTTTTTTCTGCCATAGTGCTGTTGCTCTCCTTGATGGTGGCCTTCTCCGGGTATTCACAACGAAAGCCCCGGATCAAAGGAAACCGAAGTGTGGTATCTGTCGAGAAGTCACTGCCTCCGTTTACGCATCTGGTTCTTGCGGACGAGTTCGAATTGCGCCTGCAGCAGGGATCCGAAACGGCTGTCCGCATTGAGGCGGACGACAACCTGATCGACATCCTGCGTTTTGAGGTGGAAGGGGATACCCTGACGGTAGACGCTTTTTACCGGATTACGTCCAGCAAGAAATTGGCGCTGACCCTGGTGTACGACCAGCTTGAATCAATCCGGGTGGAAGCGGGCCGCCTCGCCGGCGAGCAGACGCTGACCGCCGATCGGTTGGACGTGGAACTCCTCGGGCTGGCCAGGGCAAGCCTCGATATACGGGCGGGGTTGGTCGACCTGAAAATGGAGCGGAATACCTCTGCAGACCTGAGGGTGGAAGCCGATTCCCTGCATGCAAACCTGACGGGGTACACGGACACGCACATCTATACCAGCGGAGGAGCGATTGACCTTTCCATGAGTGAACAGGCTTCCCTGGACCTTGAAGGGGTCTGCCCGGGAATGACGGCCTCCCTTACGGACAATGCCCGTCTGAAGGCATCCGGCCTTCAGGCAGATACGGTTACCGCCCTTCTCAATACTTCCGCCAATGCGAGGGTTTATGCAATCTCGGACCTGGCTTATGAAGGCAGGGGGAGCTCCCGCCTTTTCGTCTACGGGCAACCCGCCATACGCATCCTTGGCCTCTTCGACAGTGCCGAATTGCACAAGGTGCCGGAATAGCAATGCTCCCTGACAGGGGAGGTTTTCCCTTTAATGGATCGTCGGGCCTGCTGCGATGATCTCCGCATTCACCCCCGCTTCGAACTGTCTGAAATTTTCCCTGAAAAGGGCGATTAATTTCTCTTTGGTAGCCTCGTAGGCCTTTTGGTCA
>JAWWDW010000441.1:0-2409 GCA_033719735.1 Robiginitalea sp.
CTCGGACCATCATGGCCCCGAAGTAGTTCCGTTCCCGCATTTTGAGCTTTGCTCCGTAGATGGTACAGCCCTTCCGGTTTCGCCCCTCCCAGTAACACCTGGCGTAGTGTTCCCGCTTTTTCAGGGAGTCCGGTCCGAACTGGTCTATAATGGGGATATCCGCATCGAATTCCAGCTCCTTCATGAGGCCCTCGATGATCAACCGGTTCCCCAACAGGATGGGTTCTGCAATCCCCTCTTCATAGGCAATCTGTGCCGTTTTCAAGACATCGAGATGGTCTGCTTCTGCAAAGATGATGCGTTTCGGGTTGGCCTTCGCCCGGTTCATGAGCATGCGCACCACCTTTTTTTCATCCCCGGAACGCTGCAGCAATTCCATTTCATAGCGTTCCCAATCGGTGATGGGAGCCCGGGCCACCCCGCTTTCCATGGCTGCTTTTGCCACTGCTGGCGGTACTTCTGTAATCAGCCTCGGGTCAAAGGGCTTGGGGATGATATAATCCCGGCCAAAGGCCAGGCGCATCTCCCCATAGGCGATATTGACCTGTTCGGGCACCGGTTGTTTGGCGAGGTTGGCCAGGGCCTTGACCGCTGCCATTTTCATTTCCTCGTTGATCTTGGTGGCACGGACATCCAGGGCACCCCTGAAGATAAAGGGGAACCCCAGTACATTGTTAACCTGATTCGGATGGTCGGACCTTCCGGTAGCCATGATCACATCATCCCGGGTTTTGATGGCCAGGGTATAGCTGATTTCCGGGTCCGGATTCGCCATGGCAAAGACAATCGGGTTTTTTGCCATGGATTTGAGCATCGCACCGTCCATGATATCTGCAACGGACAATCCGATGAATACATCGGCATCCTCCAGGGCTTCTGCCAGCGTATCGATCTTGCGATCCGTGGCAAATTCCCGTTTTTCGTCTGAGAGGGATGCGCGGTCCTTGCGGATGACCCCCTTGCTGTCCAGCATCACGATGTTTTCAGACCTCGCGCCAAACGCCTTGTAAAGCCGGGTACAGGAAACCGCTGCAGCCCCTGCCCCACTGATTACGATACGAACCTCCTCCATGGTCTTCCCGGCCAGTTCCAGGGCATTCAAAAGGGCTGCCGCCGAAATGATGGCGGTCCCATGCTGGTCGTCGTGCATGACGGGAATGTCGAGTTCTTCCTTCAGGCGTCGTTCTATTTCGAAGGCCTCCGGGGCCTTGATGTCTTCCAGGTTGATCCCCCCAAAGGTAGGTGCCATGATTTTCACGGTCTCCACGAACTTGTCCACATCGGTCGTGTCCAGCTCGATATCGATGCCGTCTATATCCGCAAAAATCTTGAACAGAAGGCTTTTTCCCTCCATGACAGGCTTTGAAGCCTCCGGTCCGATATCCCCGAGCCCCAGCACGGCTGTGCCGTTGGAAATGACCGCCACAATATTCCCCTTGGCAGTATACTTATACACCTGTTCTTTATCCTTTTCGATCTCCTTGCAGGGTTCCGCCACCCCCGGGGAGTAGGCGAGGGCGAGATCCCGTTGGGTGGAATAAGGTTTGGTGGGTACCACCTTGATTTTTCCTGGCTGGGGCTTGGCGTGATACACCAGGGCTTCCCTTCTTTTCTTCTCTTTACTCATCCGAGTGGGTTTGAACTACAAAAGTAAGGGGTTTGTCCTATTCGACTGCAGGAACCGTCCAAAAGAGTACGGCAGCAAGATCTGCAGTCCTTGCTGCCGCTCCCGGAGCACTTGGCAAAATGCCTGGTTTTCATGCCAGGTAGTTGCAGGGGGAGGATGTAGTTTGGAAGTGGGTGGGCGGGTGGGGACCCTGGTAAATATGCTACTGCAACCCCTGAGTTACCGCTCCTGCTCCCGGGCATGAAAAGGAAAATCATCACGATGAAGATAGGGCTGAAACAGCGGGTTGTCCCTAAGGGAAGACACATCCGAATACCCCAGTTGTTTGGCCATCTGAAGGGACGCAATCATTTCGCCTTCCTTTTGGATCAGGGCGTACTCCTCCGCGAGTCGTACCCGGGCATACGCATTCTCCGGGAAGAGCACCGTTAACAGGCGGGCACAGTAGCGGGACTTATCATACTGGTTCTGACGCCTCCACGGATTCGAGGCCTCAAAAGGCATGGCGAAGAGGAAGTTTTGGATGCGTGCCGCCAGGTTCCGTTCGCTTTCCATTTCAGATGAGGCATACTTTGCCTCCAGCCTGGCCGTTTCCCGCTGCCACCAAGTAAATTTCTCCGGTGGAGGGGTGGCCTCAACCTCATCGCGGAATCGATCTGAAAAACGCCTTCGCAGGGAAGCCTCCTTTTCACCCAGGTCCTCGTCCAGTTTCTTCTGTTTTCTGTACATTCCCATGGCGGTAATCCTGGATAGCCGGGCCCTTGCGGAATCCATCGGATACC
>JAWWDW010000442.1:0-2409 GCA_033719735.1 Robiginitalea sp.
AGGTGGGCCATACATCCTGTTCCTTGAGTCGTTTCAGGTTGGTCAAAAAATAATAGGACCGGTATTCGCGGTATTTGACGATATAAACCGTCAAAATGTAACCGTGCTGCTTCAGGTGCCGCGCGACCACCAGGCCATCACCCCCGTTATTGCCAATCCCGCAAAAGATATGGATATGGGTCGGGGCTCCCTGCAACCGGTGGTGAATCCAGTCAAAGACCTGGGTCGCGGCGCGTTCCATCAGGGCTTCGCTGGGGATCCCCTCCCTGGAGAGCGTCTTCCGGTCCGCCTGGTAGTGCTGTTCCTGTGTAAGGATTTTCATAGTACCGTTTGCCTGGCAGTTTCACATATAAAGGAACTAAATGTTGAAGGGATTCAAAAGAAAATCCCTTAAAATCTCCTGATTCAGAATTGAGACGCACTATTTGCCCTGCTTTCCAAATATGCTACTTTTGAGGTATCCCTCAGGTCCCGAAGGTCTTTGAACCCAGGGGCACCTCAGGGATGCGGGAAGGGGAGCGGAATTTGGAGGTCGATCCTGTAAGACGCTGCCCTGTATGCCATAGCCTAATTGCCGACCTATGATCGTATTGAAATTTGGAGGAAGTTCCGTGGCCGATCCGGAAGCGATCGGGAGAACCCTTTCCATCGTAAAGAAAACAGACCAGCCTGTTTTGGTGGTGGTTTCAGCCCTGGGCGGGGTCACAGACCTGCTGCTGGAGGCTGCCCGACTGGCCTCCCTGCAGGAGGAAGCCTGGAAACAGCGCCTGGAGGTCATCGAATTCCGGCACCTGGAGGCTGTACGTGGTTTGATCCCCGTTGCCGGGCAGGCTCCGGTGCTCAGTAAGGTCAAAAAAGACCTCAATATCCTGGAAACCCTGCTAGAAGGGGCCTACCTGATCGGGGAAACCACGCCGAAACTCCTGGCCAAGATCGTCAGTTTCGGGGAGCTTACCTCTTCCTATCTCATCGCCGCCTATTACAAGAACCAGGGGGTTCCTGCCAGCTTCCGGGACAGCAGGGAACTGATCCGTACAGACGACCAGTACACCCATGCCGGGGTGCTGAAAGAGCCGACCTATGCGAGGATCGCCAGGGCCCTGGACGGAACGGATCCCGTAGTGGTGCTTCCCGGGTTTATCGGCTCAAACGAGTCCGGGGATACCACCACCCTCGGACGGGGCGGCTCCGACTATTCTGCGGCCCTGTTCGCAGCTGCCACCGGTGCCTCCCGACTGGAAATATGGACGGACGTGAGTGGGATGTATACGGCCAACCCCCGTCTGGTCAAAGGGGCCCGGCCCATCCCCCTACTGTCCTACGAAGAGGCCATGGAACTTTCCCACTTCGGGGCCAAGGTCCTCTACCCCCCCACCATCCAACCCGTCATGCAGGCCGGTATCCCCCTGGTGATACGAAACACCTTTGCCCCGGAAGAACCGGGTACCCGTATCGAAGCCTCCGGAAACAAAGAAGGCAGGACGGTACGCGGAATCAGCTACGTGCCGGACATCGGCCTGTTATCCCTGGAAGGGCCCGGGATGATCGGTATTCCAGGTATCAGCAGGCGGTTTTTCGAAGTGCTTTCAAGCAAGGGGGTGAATGTGGTCTTTATCACCCAGGCTTCCTCCGAACACTCCATCTGCGTGGGGATTTCCGAGGGGCAACTCGAAGAGGCCTCCAGGGCTACAGACCAGGCCTTTGCCCATGAAATCGCAAGGGGGGAGATCAATCCTGCCGTGGTGGAGGGCGGGCTTTCCATCGTGGCCCTGGTGGGGGACCAGATGAAGAGACACCAGGGACTCAGCGGAAAAATGTTCAGCGCCCTCGGCCGGAACAACGTTAACATCAGGGCCATCGCTCAGGGAGCTTCCGAACGAAACATCTCGGCGGTCATCCGCAGGGAGGATGTCAAAAAGGCTTTGAATACCCTCCATGAAGCATTCTTTGAAGAACAGGTCAAACAACTGAACCTCTTTGTGATGGGGGCCGGAAATGTAGGTTCCCGGCTGATCGACCAGATCCGCAGGCAGCAACAGGTCCTGAAAAAGGAACACCGCCTGTTGCTCCGGGTGGTGGGGATCTCCAATTCCCGCCATATGGTATTCCGGGAAAACGGCCTGGCGCTGGATCGGTGGGAAGCCCTTCTGGAAGAAGCCCCCCCGGCCGACCTCCACGAATTCCATCAACGGGTTTGCCAGATGAACCTCAGGAATTCCATTTTTGTGGACAATACGGCCAGTGCCGAAGTTTCCCAGTGGTACGGGGAATACCTGCAGGAAAGCATCGCGGTGGTGACCTGCAATAAGATCGCCTGTTCTTCTGCCTACGGTACCTATGCCAAACTGAAGGAGCGTGCCCTGGCCTACTCGGCGCCCTTCCTTTTCGAAACCAATGTAGGGGCCGGGC
>JAWWDW010000443.1:0-2400 GCA_033719735.1 Robiginitalea sp.
TACAGCGCTCAGCCTGGTGTCAGAAAGCTTCAATAACCCGGAGACAGGGACCACGGACGGGTCTTTTGAGCTGGAATTGGATACGGACCGGGTATCCGTGGTAGCAAACGGGATCGCCTATTTCAGGCTGCAGGGACAGACGGGTACCCTTTCGGTCACGGTGGCCGCAGGGGATTCGCGTATCGAAGCGGGGGACCTCATTGCAGAAACGGTACAGCTGAACCACCGGGGGAGCAATGAAATCCTGATCAACCCAACCCGGCGTATTTCAGGGATCATCCAGGGGTATGGGGATGTATTGAGTTTTAACCGACCGCAGGAAGTAGATGTGGAGGAGACCTTTCGCGGCAGGCTCATTTTTGTCGATTGAGATGGGCTGGAACGGTCGTACTACCGGAAGGCATTCGGGGGCTCCGAACGGCTTGAAAGAGGCAGATGCGCTGCTCAGCGCCCTGGTAACGGAAGGGCGGGTACCGGGCCTGTCCATTCAGGTGCATTTCAGGGGGGAAACCTGGTTTTCGGCCGGCTATGGAAAGGCGGATTTGGAAACAGGCAGGGAAGTCCACCCGGAATCTACCTTATTCAGGATCGCCAGTGTTTCCAAGCCCATTACCGCCACAACCCTGGCCCGGCTGGTAGCGGAAGGGGTGCTTCACCTGGATGAAGACATCCGCACCTATGTGCCTGAGTTCCCTGAACAACACGGGGCAGTAACCCTTCGACAGCTGGCTTCCCACACCGCGGGCATCCGCGGATACAGGGGAAAGGAATTTGCCCTTAACAAGCCCTGGAGCATTGCAGAAAGCCTGGAACTCTTTTTGGAAGATCCGTTGCTCTTTCCCCCCGGGAAGGGCTACCACTACAACAGTTTTGACTTTGTCCTGCTTTCTTTGGCCATGGAGCGGGCCACTGGAAAACCCTTCGACCGACTGGTCGCTCAAAACGTATTGGACCCGCTTTCAATGTCCGATACCTGTATGGAGACCCCCGGGCAACCCGTCCCGGGGCAGGCTGATTTTTACAGCAGGTCCGGCAGGCATTTTCGAAAGGCGGACCCCGTGGATACGCGTTACAAGCTGGCGGGAGGCGGGTACCTGTCTACGGTTTCGGATGTCTGCCGCCTGGGTGCGGCCTACCTGCAGGGAGCAATAGCCTCCCCGGATACCCTGGCCCCCTTCCTGACTTCCTGTGAAGTGGAAGGGAAACCGACCTGGTACGGCCTGGGCTGGCAGGTAAGTAAGGATGCCGGGGGCAGGCCGTTTTTTGGCCATGTGGGAAATACCGTGGGGGGCTACAGCAATTTTTTTATATACCCGGAGCAGGGGCTGGTCTTCAGCATCCTCGTAAATTGTTCGGTGCCCGGGGTACAGCCCGTGTTCGACCAGGTGGTGGATGCGGTACATCAGAGCCTGCCCGGTTCCTGAGAATAGCGGTGGCCCTCACATGGTTTTCCTATCTTAGAGGGAATAACTACAGAATGGAGACAGCTATGGAAAAAGTATTGGTTCGGGGGATTTGCTACGACGCAGGATCCTCCTTTTTGAGGGGTCCGGCCGGTGCCCCGGAGAAGATACGGGAGGCACTTAAGGGGGGGTCCATGAACCTGTATGCTGAAAACGGAGCCGACCTTTCCGGTTCGTTCGAGGACCTTGGGGATTTTCAGATTAAGGAGTATTTTGAGATCGAATCCCTGACCCGTACCCACCTGGAACAGGGACAAAAACTCTTTACCCTGGGGGGCGACCACTCCATAACCTTTCCCATCCTCAGGGCCTTAAAGCACAGGTATCCCGTCCTGGATATTTTACAAATCGATGCCCACCCGGACCTCTATGAGCACTATGAGGGAGACCGGTATTCCCATGCCTGCCCGTTCGCCCGAATCATGGAAGAAGGCCTGGGCAGCCAGTTGGTACAGGTAGGGATCCGGACGCTCAACGCCCATCAAAGGGAACAGGCAACCCGTTTTGGGGTGGAAATGCACCCCATGCAAGACCTCCCCCTGAACCAGCCTATTCGGTTTTCGAACCCGGTTTACATCTCCCTGGACGTGGATGCCCTGGACCCTGCCTTTGCCCCCGGGGTTTCCCATCGGGAACCCGGAGGGCTGTCGACACGCCAGGTGATCTCCCTCCTTCAAAACCTGGAAGGGGAGGTGGTCGGGGCTGACCTGGTGGAATACAACCCTTCTCAGGACCTGGGAGGGGTGACGGCCTTCGTTGGGGCCAAACTTATGAAGGAGCTTACAGGGCTCCTGGTCCGGTAGGTTTCACCGGGAAAACCCTCTCCGAAATTTTGCTACCTTTAGTCTGAACCCTTATAAACACCCTTATGAAACTCGGTGCATTTTCGGTCAGCCTGAATGTCTCGGACCTCGAGGCTTCCAAGACATTTTATGAA
>JAWWDW010000444.1:0-2398 GCA_033719735.1 Robiginitalea sp.
CACATTGGGGTACCACTGGTGGTACCAGTTCAGTTTGCCCCTGCTTTCCGGATTGATGGCAAGCAGCCAGTCCCGGTTCAGGTCAAACCAGTAATGATTGGTGCGCCCGCCCGGGAAGTATTCGTTGTGCTCCGCATCCTGAGGGTCGGTTACCAGGGGAGTTCCCCTGTAGGAATTCGCCCACTGCGTATACCGGTCCCTTCCGTCCGGGTTGATGGTGGGGTCGATAAAGACAACCGCCTCCCTTCTGAAACGCTCGATAAGCGGGTGCTGGGAAGCCACCAAAATATAAGCGCTCAGCAGGGCCGCCTCACTGCTGGAGGGTTCATTGCCGTGGACGTTATACCCCAGTTGTACAAAGATGGGGAGGTCGGCATCCGGGTTTACGGAAGCCCCGGGATCCGTGAAGGCCAGGTGCTGCTGCTTCAGGGCTTCCAGATTTTCCAGGGTGGTGGCCTGGCTGACCCTCAGCATGACCAATTTTCTTTTTTCGTGTGTGTGGCCGTAGGTTTCGATTTCGGCATTTTCGGACAGGGATGCCAGGGTTTCGAGGTAGTGGACAATCCGGTCGTGGCGGGTGTGGTATTCCCCAATCCCGTACCCCAGGAATTCCTCAGGGCTTGGGATCCCCTCCCGGTAGGGTTCATATTGTTTGAGGAAATACTCCTGTGCATTCAGGTGGAGGCTGCCTGCTAACAACAGGCCGAAAAGTAGGGTTCGCAGCATGGGTTGGTCTTTGTGGTTTCTTCCGACTAAATATAGGAAATCTAACCGGGACTTGTCCGGGTCGGAGGAAGCCCGGGGGTTTCATGCAGATTGAGCTCAGGCGATGGAGTGGAAGGGATCCTGCCTTACTTCCTGAAAGCGGATGATGTAGTTGGTCCCCCTTTTGGAAAGGTCCCTGATGACCGATCCTTTCAGTTGCCTGCTGAGGTTGTGGATGAGCTTCAGGCCAAGTGATTTTGAAGACTGGTAATCCACATTTTCAGGATACCCGATGCCGTCATCTCCGATCCGTAGCACAAATTCGTGTTTGTCCTCCCGTTCCAGGGAGATACTGATCTCCCCGGAATCCCGGCCCTCAAACCCGTATTTAAGGGCGTTGGTTACCGCCTCATTGATCAGAAGCCCCAGGGGAATGGCTGTATCGATGCCCAACTCAATTTCGGGAATGTCTATGTTCAATCGGATTTTACTTTCCGGCCCTTTGATGGATTTGACCAGGTAATCCCCGAGTTGGTGCACATAGGTGCTGTACTCGATACAGGAGAGGTCCTCACGCTGGTAGAGCATTTCGTGGACCATGGCCATACAGACCACCCGGTTCTGGCTGCTCCGGATCTGACTCAGGGTCTGGGCATCCTCGATGGACCTGCCCTGCATGCGCAGGAGGCTGGAGACGGTTTGCAGGTTGTTTTTGACCCGGTGGTGCACCTCCTTCAACAACATTTCCTTTTCCTCCACCTTCTGTTCCAGGTCTTCCTTGCTTCGGTAGATCCCGTGTAATTTTTCAAAAAAGAGGTGGCCAAACACCCGACCCAAAAAAGCCATGAACAGCAGGAACACGAGCAAAGTGAAAACCCCCTGCTGTCCTTCCGGGACCGCATTGTAGACCGTCAGGAAAGCACGTTGATCCTGGGCCCAGAGAAGGAGGATCCCCAAAAGGGACGCCCCCAGGTACAGGTGTCCATGAAGGGATTTGGACCGGTAGGCAAGCAGCACCAGCAGCCCAAGTACGAATAAAAACGGGCTTAACAGTCCTCCGCTGAAGAGACTCACCCAAAGAATGCCGATCAGGAACCCCAGGGCAACCCCAAGGAAAACAAACGGATGCCGGATCGGGGACCGGTAGAGCAATGCACTGATCCCCATCAGGCCCGTTATCCCCAAAAGCCCCAGAATAAGCGGTGTGTCAAGACTCAGAAAGAACTGCGATATCAGCGTAAGGAGCAGGAATTCCAGGAACAAAAAATCACTTGCAGCCCGAAAGAGGGTGTCGGTATCCGCCAGTCGCTCCTGGTGCCGCCGTTTCTTTTTCATTTTGATAAAAAACGGGTTTTCGGGCATGGGTAGTTACAATTACCGTATCGTGGGAGTAAAGCTACTCCTAATTTGTATATAATCAAAAATGGAAAAGGCAACAGGGAAAAAACGGCCCCGAAGGGCCGTTCTTATGCCAGAGATTCCAGATAGGGGTCAGTCCTCGATAAGGACCCATTCCCCTTTGGCTATCAGCGGTTCGGCCTGCTTAAATTTCAGGGTCTTGTTTTCGCCTGAAAGGACATTTTTGATGGTAACCCGCTCGTTCCGCCCAATTTTGGGCTTCTCGCGGACGATGGTCTCGGTTACCGGGGGTCGCCCTCCCTGTTGCTGGCCTACGGCACGGCTTTGGGCTGCC
>JAWWDW010000445.1:0-2392 GCA_033719735.1 Robiginitalea sp.
AACAACATCCTGACCTTTAACCCCGGATGGGACCAGCAGGCACAGGCCCTTCCGCAGTACGAAGATGTGCGCCAGATCTATGCCGCGGTCATGGAAGCCGGTGTGCCCGTGCTGTCGAAATCCCTGGATGAGACCTCAGGCCCGGGGAGTTTTGTGATCCAGGACCCCGACGGGAATACCATCCTGATCGACCAGCACGTCTGAAGGTGGCCAAACCTGACAATCCTCAGGTGACGTGCACCTTCATTTTCGTACATTTCGACTGGTAACCCCGGGAGGGACAAAGCAATGGCTATGGAATCCCTGGAATTTGTTTGGGAATGGTTGCGGGAGCACCCAACGGCAGAGGTCTTTTTGAAATACCTCGTATGGCTGGCAGTGATCATTGGCATTATTCAATACCTGCGCCGCCTGATCCGCCGGAAGGTCGCTGATTCGGATACCCGTTATAAATCCCAGAAAGCCGTAGAGGTTTTCGGCTACCTGCTGCTGGTGGTTATTTCCATTTCTTACTTCACCGGCAATATCAAGGACATCGCCCTGGCCGTTGGGTTGTTTACAGCAGGGGTGACCATAACGCTTCAGGAACTCATCCTGAGTATAGCCGGGTCCGTTTACATCTTCCTGGTCAAGGTATACCAGCCCGGGGACCGCATCGAAATTAATGGCATCAAAGGGGATGTGATCGATGTGGATAGTATTTACACCACCATGATGGAAATCGGGGAGTGGGTGACTTCGGACAACTACAGCGGCCGGATCGTGAAGCTGAGCAATGCCTTTGTCTTCAGGGGGCCTGTCTATAACTATTCCAGGGATTTCCCTTTTATCTGGGACGAATTCGACCTGCCTATCCGGTATGGATCGGATGTGGAACTGGCCAAAGAAATTGTCCTGGAGATCGCCCGGGCACAGCTTTCGGACTATGTACGCCAATCCGTTCAGCAGTGGAAATCGGTGGTGGGAAGGTATTATGTCGAAAATGCCATGGTCGAACCCACCCTGGCCATCACCCTGACGGACAACTGGATCCGCTTCAACCTGCGCTATATTGTGGATTACAAAAAACGCAGGTATACCGCCCACCTGCTCAATGACCTGATCCGGAAGGAAGTGGAAAAGACAGACGGAAAAGTGCAGCTGGCCTCTACCACCCTGGAGGTAGTGCGGATCCCGACACTGAATGTGGAGTAGCTACCTGAAAAAACCCTACCTTCAAAGCACGAAAACAAGCCCTGACCGCACTATGGGATGCCGAAAACGTCTGGAGCATATTCAAAAACCGCAGGCCCAGTGAACCTTCTGGAACGTCTCTATCAAAACTTCTTATCCGAAAAGACCAAAAAACGTACGGAAAAGGTCATCCTTACGATTGCCATTATCAGCTTCCTGGTACACCTCGCCCTGATCTTTCTGGTGGATGGAGGCTTTTTGAAAATGGAATCGAGCCTGCTCGACAGTCCGGTGGCAGCCATCTATACCCCGTTCTCCTTCATCCTGATCTACGAGGTCTACCTGCTGATCTACTACCTGCCCAAGTCTATTACCACCTATATCGGGAAGCAGTATGAAATCATTACCCTGATCATCATCCGGCGGCTTTTCAAAGACCTTGCGGGCCTGAAGCTCACCTCTGACTGGTTTGAGCTGCAGAGCGACCTGCAGTTCACCTATGACCTGATCGCCTCGGTGGTCCTGTTCTTCATGATCTACCTGTTTTATGTGCAGAGCCTGAAGCGCCGTCAACTCATCAAGGCCGGGGGAGAAACCGCCTCCAATATCCGGCGGTTCATCGAACTAAAAAAAGGCGTGGCCACCCTCCTGGTCCCTGTCCTGTTTGCAACAGCCGTTTACTTTTTTGCCCTCTGGGGCCTGACGGCCGCCGGGATTACCCGGGAGGCTTCCATTTCCTTTAAGAACATCAACAACGTTTTCTTCGACGAGTTCTTCACCATCCTGATCATTGTGGATGTGATCCTCCTGCTGGCATCCTTTTACTATTCGGACCGCTTCCATAAGGTCATCCGGAATTCGGGTTTTGTGATCTCCACCATCCTGATACGCCTTTCCTTTTCGGTGGAAGGGGTGGTCAACACGGCCCTGATCGTCACCGCCATCTTTTTTGGATGGCTCATGCTGCTGATCCACAATATGTTTGAAAGGAAAATACAGGAGGAGGCCCAGTAAAAGGCCCTTTTTTGTTTGCTTTGATAGAAGGGCCCGATTCTGCGAATTTTCGATGTACCATGTTTCAAATAGTACCGTCCCGTTCATTTTTTGGCAACTGCCTCCATTGGGGAATAACAGTGGATAGTCCGGAAGTTGCAACATCCCTGACCTGAAGTTTTAAAATTCAAACCTACCTTTAAGGCATGGCCTATACCTATCCAGA
>JAWWDW010000446.1:0-2390 GCA_033719735.1 Robiginitalea sp.
AGGTAAGATCAGCCAGGCGTTCCCTGAAAAGGCGGCCATAGACAGAGATGCCCTGTTGCCGGTCCAGGGTAAAGGGCCGTGTAAGGATGGACCTGTCCGCCAGTTGTTGCTTTCCGGAGGAGATCACACGCTCCCGGTTGTAAAAGGTCTTCCACTGCCCCACCTTGACGCTGAAACCCTCAAATTTTTCAAACATAATGCGGAAATCCAGTAAGTTTCCCTGGGAGAGTTCGTATTCCCAGTAATACTTCAGGTATGGGCTAAAGGCGTTGCCTCCTACCTTTAGGCGTGCCCTGTTGATCTTGAAAACAGGGTTGTCCGATTGCAGGTCCTCCAGGGTAAGGGGATTCTGGTCTCCGGGCGTGGCAAAGCGGAATTGCAGGCGGGATTCCAGGTGGAGCAGGAACTTTTCATTCGCCGTTTTTAGCTGAAACCCCTTGTCTGTGTACTCGAAAAGGACCTTTCGATTCAAAAGGGAGTCCGATTGGGCCCGGGCCGAAATCACTAAAAGCAACAAAATGACAACAAGCCGCATGGCCCCGATGGTTTTAAAATTAATCAAGTTTATACTACAGATCAGAAGGTCGGAATATCCACCTGAACGGGGAACCCTGCCGCCCCCCGATCACAGGTCCGGAACATGTTTTTCGCTTTAGTAAGCCCCCATCCCCTTATGATTTGAGCTTCCTTCCCTTGATCTGAAGTTCACTTTTCTTTAGCTGTACATTCAGCTTTTTGACCTCCACCTCCATGAAATTCACAAACCGCTGGTTGACAGCTTCCAGGCGCTCGTTAAAGATGGCGTAAACCTCCCGCTGCTGGTCGGTAGGTTTGAAATCGACGCCGTTCCCCGTGATATCGCTGGCAAGGGCACTCAGCCGGCCGTAGAGCTTCATGGGGGCCCTGAAGGCATCTTCACGGGCTCCTGTCAGGTGTATGTCGTACAGGGTGGCCGCGATGGATTCAGAAAGCCCGAGCAATGCTTCCGCCCGCTGGAGGTCCTCCGCTTTGTCCAGTTTGGGGAGGATCGCGGCGAGTTCCGCCCGGATCCCCTCCAACTCATTGATCATCAGCACGGCCGTGTTGATGGCATCCCGGAGCTCCAGGGAAAAAGCCACCTGCTGTTGAATATCCTGCAGCGTGCCTTCGGAAGCCGGGTCTTTCAACACCGTCAGGTCACGAATAAATTCCCGCTCCCCTACAATCAGTTTTACCCTGTAGGTATCTGGCACCACCCGGGGGCCATACTGCCCGCGCATCAGGTCGAGGTCCCAGGTAACCAGGGGGCGCCAGCCTTCCCCGTTGAGTTGTACCCAGGGCCGTCCCGGCGGGGTGGTCTGTAGTTTCGGTTTATAGGTCGGCTCGTAGCGCAGGTCCCACATCACCCGGTTGACCCCGGCCTTGGACGTACCCTTGAGCGTCCGTATAATTTCATCATCCGTGCCCAGTATCTGCACCTCCACCTTCTGGTCCGTACTGTCCTTCAGGTAGTAATTGATGTCCGCCCCATAGGCAGGGTTCCTTCCGGCATTCAGGCTGGGCCCGTCCGTCTTGATGGCTTCCTGTTCCTGGAACCGGTAGGCGGGGCGGAGGCTGAAAAGATGGGCTTCCGCTCCCTTTGCATCCACATCGAACTCCCGCAAGGGGGCAACATTGTCCAGGATGTAGTAACCGCGCCCGTAGGTCCCCACCACCAGGTCGTCGAACCGCTCCTGGATCTCCAGCCAGTACACCGGGGCCGGGGGCAAATTATTTCGGAGGCGCATCCAGCTCTGGCCGTCATCCGTGGTGATATAAACCCCGTTATCCACGCCCAGGTACAGCATGCCCGGCCGTTTCGGGTCTTCTTTGACCACATGGGCAAAACTGTGGACCGATTTTGGGACGTTTTGGCTGATCAGCTTCCAGGAGTTTCCGTAATCCTCCGTTTTGTAGACATAGGGATCGAAATCGCCCATCTGGTGCAAATCAACTGAAATGTAGGCGGTGCCCGGGCTGAAACGGGAGACTTCGATATTGGCGATGGTACCCCAGGCGGGAAGCCCGTCGATATTCCCGGTCACATTCTGCCATGTGGCCCCGCCGTCCCGGGTCAGGTGCACCTGGCCGTCGTTGCTGCCCGTCCAGATGAGCCCCGCTTCCAGGGGGGAGTCCACGATGCTGAAAAGCACTGCCCCATCGAAGGTCATCAGGTTGTCAATGGCAATGCCCCCCGAATTCTGCTGGTGTGTCTTGTCATTCAGGGTCAGGTCCGGGCTGATCACCTGCCAGCTCTGGCCCCCGTCATCGCTTTTGTGGACAAACTGGCTGCCCACATACACCCTGTGTTGGGTATGGGGTGAAAAGGCCAGGGGAAAATTCCAGTGCCAGCGGTATTTGAGCTTTCCGGG
>JAWWDW010000447.1:0-2388 GCA_033719735.1 Robiginitalea sp.
CAGCTGTCAAAGTTTGACCTTCAGTAGCAACTCCTACGATAACTACGGTACCTACTGGTGCATCGTTGACATTAACGACTGCTGCCGTTGGGGCACTCACTGGATTTTCAACACCACCCTGATCATCGGTATCCTGACCTCCCTGTTTACGGCCATTTTTGTAACCCGGTTGTTGATTGACTGGTACCTCTCAAAACGGGGTCGGAAACTGGATTTTTCCACGAGGATTACCAAAAACCTGTTCCAGAACCTCAATATCGATTTCCTCGGGAAGCGCAAGGTCGCCTACATCGTGTCGGCCCTGGCCCTGGTCGCCGGGCTGTCGTTTCTCTTTACCCGTGGCCTGGACCAGGGGGTTGATTTTGTGGGAGGCCGCAATTACCAGATCCGTTTTGTGGATGCGGTGAGCCCCACAGAGATTACCGGAGAGCTCGCAGAAGTGCTTGGGAGTGCCAGTGCGAAGACCTTCGGGGATGCCAACCAGATCATGGTGACCACCAAATACAAGGTGGATGCCCAGGGGACCGAGGTGGATGACGAGATCCTCAACATCCTTTTCACCTCCCTGCAGAAATACCTCCCGGACGGGACGACCTACCAGGATTTTGTACCGGGCGGGACCAATGACGAAATAGGGGTGCTCAAATACCGGAAGGTAGGCCCCACCATTGCGGATGACATCAAAAAGAATGCGGTCTGGGCGGTAATCGGGTCCCTGGCCGTCGTGTTCCTGTACATCTTGCTGCGTTTCAGGCGCTGGCAATTCTCCCTTGGGGCGGTGGCAGCGGTATTCCACGATGTGCTGATCGTCCTCGGGATCTTCTCGGCGACCAGTTCGCTCATGCCTTTCAGTATGGAGATCGATCAGGCCTTTATTGCGGCCATCCTGACGGTGATCGGGTATTCCCTGAACGATACCGTGGTGGTCTTTGACCGGATACGGGAGATCATCAATGAAAAGGGTTGGAAATCCGGGGAAAATGTCAACCTGGCGCTGAACAGCACCCTGAGCCGGACCCTGAATACCTCCCTGACCACCCTGGTGGTGCTCCTTTCGATTTTCATATTTGGTGGGGAGACCCTGCGCGGCTTCATGTTCGCCATGATCGTCGGGGTGATTGTAGGTACCTATTCCTCCCTCTTCATCGCAACCCCCGTCATGTTTGATACCCTTTCCAGGAAGCTGGCCAGGGGAAAAAAGAGCTAGGAAGCATTCATCCTCAAAAACAAGACCGCTGCCCATTCGGCAGCGGTTTTTTTATGACCCGGAATTGGCTGTATGAACCACAGCCGTGGATCCGTTTGCTCCCGGGAGGAGCTCAAGGATGAAGTCTGCCTTCAGGCCGGGCTCTTCCCGATGGGAGACAAAGACAATGGCGGTCCTGCTTTCACGGGCCATTTTCCGGACCAGGGAGACCAGCAGGTGGGCCGAGGCCTCGTCCAGTCCTGCCGTAGGTTCATCCAGGATCAGCAGGGGCGGGTGTTTTATCATGGCCCTGGCGCACATCAGCAGGCGCTTCTGTCCTTCGGTAAGTTCCTGGAAAACCACTTCAGCCAGGTCCTCCATACCCAGCAACTCTAACCAGGCGCGTCCAAGCTGTACCTGCCGGTCCGTGGGTCGCACGTAGAGGCCAACGGAATCTGTGAAGCCGGAAATAAGCATGTGCAGGGTTTTGTGGTATCCGCGAAAGCGATCGGTCATAGCAGGGGTGAAGTACCCGATCCGTTCCTTGATCTCCCAGATGCTTTCCCCGCTTCCCCTCCGGTTGCCAAAGAGGTAAACCGGCTGCCCGTATACCTTGGGGTTGTCCCCGGTGATCATGGTAATCAGGCTTGTTTTTCCACTTCCGTTCGGCCCCCTGAGTTCCCAGAAATCCCCTTGTTTTATGCGCCATGCTACCCCGTCCAGGATGGGACGCCCCTCATAGGCAAGTGCTACCTCCCTGAAATCCACCAGGATCTCAGGGCTGGTCCCCTCGGTATCCGGGGCAGGGGGCAGGGGGTTGGGAAAGGGATGGGGGGCATTTTGTGACCGCTCCCGTGGGGTGTACTCCGGATAACCCTTTAATACAGACTTCGAGAGGAAGGCAGTCCTTTCGATTCCTGGGAGCAGGTCATCCACCCGGCTGAGGAACTGTATCAGGATCACGGATTGCCCCAGGCCGGCCAGGTCTTTTCGCAATTCCTCCTGGTATTGGCGGTCCAGGTTGTCGAACGGGTTGTCGAGGATCAGGAATTCTGGTGGGGATGTAAGCAGGGATGCCAAAAGGGCTTTTTTTCGCTCCCCACTGGAGTAGGTCGCCAGTCTGCGTCCTTCCTCCAGCGACAAACCGGAACGGTCGTGCCGGGCTTCTTCTTCTAAAAAAACCTCGATGGTGGTATTGGAAA
>JAWWDW010000448.1:0-2385 GCA_033719735.1 Robiginitalea sp.
CTGTACATAGAAAATAGCCTGCAATTGCTCGCTGTAGAAGGGGGTCGCCTGGTGGTATTCAATCCCCGGGATCCATGGCACCGCAGCCGGCCGCCCGGCCTGCCCGCCACTTTGCAGGGTGGTTGCATAGATATTGAGGTAAGACTCCCCGGTAGGGCTATAGGTTTCCTTTTTGGCAAGGGGCCTGGAAGAAGAGAACAGCAACTGGTCCGGACCAAAAAATGCAGGGGCAAAATCGGCCTGGGAGCTGTTGAAGCCCGGGTCGTAAACCCCGTAATCCAGTTCGGAGGCAGCCACATCTTCAAGGATTTCATAGTTAAAGGTGGTGTTCTCCATCAGGGCCGGGGACAACTGGTCTGAGCGGGTACTCAGAAAAGCCTTGGCCCGGTCCGGGCCGGAGGTTTTGGACAGTGCCTGCAACATGGTGTTGAACTGGGCATTGGTCATCAGGCTGTCTCTTTTGTAGACTTCCATAAAGGTGTCTGTGGCCTTGTCGTACTGTCCGGTCCTGAAATAGGCATCCGCCAGGTTCAACTGTTGTGTGGGAGTCAGAAGGGATTCCTGCCGTTCCTCCTCATAGGCTTTTACGGCAGCCTGGTAGGAATACTCAAAGTACAGGCGGTCTGCCCTGGAAGCCTCCTGGGCCCGGAGGGATCCGAATGTCAACATACATAGTCCGATAATAAAATACCTGCTGATCATATCCATATCTTAAAAGAATCGCGGACTGTCGATTTGTTTTCCTTTTCCTTTTTCCTTCTTGCCTTTGGGCTCCCGGGGTCCACCCCTTCCCAGGTAAAACTTCACAATGGCTTCGTGGGATCCGCTGTTATACCCTCCCAACCCATTGGTGTTGTAATCGTAGGCGTAACCCAGAAAGATGCTGTCCGTCACCTGGAACCCTGCCAGGCCGCTGACGGCGTTATCAAACCGGTACGCCGCCCCCAGGGTAAAGGTATCATTGAGCAGGAAATTCGCTGAAATATTCCCGTTGAGCGGGGTTCCGGAAATATAGTTCACCAGAAAAGCCGGCTTGAACTTCAGGTTGTCGTTGAGCTCAAAGACATAGCCCCCGATAAAATTAAACTGCATCTGGTCTTCCACCACCTGGGCCACTGCATTGCTGTAAAGGCCATCGGTCAGGAAATTGGGAACAGAAACCCCCAGGTACCAGAGGCGGTGGTACAGGAACAGGCCCGCACCGACCGTGGGGGTAAATTCATTGATGTTCTCTTCACCCAAAATGGGTTCGCCGGGGTTCTCAAAGCTCCCCTTGGAGAAATCCACATTCAAAAAACTCCCCCCTGCATCCAGGCCGAAAGACAGGAATACGTCGTAGTTAAACTCGATCTGGAAGGAGTAGGACACATCCACAAAGGTGGAAGTGGTTGGCCCGAGCTGGTCGTTGACAATATTGAATCCCAACCCGTGTTTTCGGTTGCCCAGGGGGGAATTGATCCCGAAACGGATCGTCCGGGGCGCCCCGGGGATATCGATCCACTGGGCCCGGTAAAGCAGGTTGAAATCAGTATGCTCAACGCTTCCCACATAGGCCGGGTTAAAACTCCCGATATTGTACATGTACTGCGTATAAAACGGCTCCCGCTGCGCCTGCAGGCTGCCAAAGGACAACAACAGGGCCAGCAGCCAGAAGGCTGGTGGGATCGCAAACGTTTTTCGGTTTCTGGGTTCGTTCATATTATCGAATCAGTTGAATCCATCCCTTGGCCACCTCCCGGTCCGGGCCGAGCTCCAGGATGTAGTAATAAGTCCCTTCCGGGGCCTGTTCCCCTTTAAAGGTGCCATCCCAGACCTGATCACTGGTCATGTTGCGGTCTTCGAAAACAGGCTGTCCGTACCGGTTAAAGATCTGTATGGAGTTGCCGGGGAAGGTCCCAATGTCCCGGATCACCAGGAAATCATTGACCCCATCCCCGTTGGGGGAGAACTGGTTGAACACAAAGCCTGGATCCGCCTCCACACTGGCCGCCACATCCACGACAAGGCTATCCTCATAGTTGCCTTCCTGGCCTGCCGCAGGGGCAGGGCTCAAAATCCGGGCCGTATTGGTGAACGTACCCTCCCGGGGCACATCTACTCCTATCCGCAGTTCTGCCTGCTCGCCCGGGGCCAGGTTGGCGATGCCCCAGATGCCCGTCTCCAGGTCATAGGAGCCCCCTGCCTGTGGGCTGAAGGTATGGTAGAGGTATTCAAACCCGCTCTGCTCCACAGGGAGGATCAGGTCCTCTACCCGGATATTGCGGGCCGTGACCGAAGGGGATTCATTGCGTACCACCACAAGGAAGATCACGCGCGCTCCCGTAAGGGGCGACACCCGATCCGGGATAAACCGGCCGCCATCCACCGAGGCAAACTTCTCCAGTA
>JAWWDW010000449.1:0-2382 GCA_033719735.1 Robiginitalea sp.
TCGATAAAGGCCTCGGATCGGACAGCATCCATCAGGTAGGGGGCGCGGATTTCCCGTCCAAGGGGGTCCTCGACTTCCACGTGCACGGTTTCCACCTCCCGGACGGCGCGCACGGTGTCGAGGAAGCCATCCCCTCCGTCCGAGGCGGGAAAACCCACCAGCTCGGCATCCGGAAAAACCTCCAGGACTCCCGCTTCAATGGCGGACCGAACTTCTTCAGCCGTCAGGGAACCTTTGAATTTGTCGGGGATCAGTACCAGTCTCATCCATAAAGGGTTGGAAGCATGAAACTAAACAGGAGGATGAGCACAAAGAAGCCCACCAGGATGTAGACTTCCTTCCTTCGGAAATCATCCCATCCCGGACGCACCACTTCAAGGGCCGGGGCGGCTGCCTTCCCGGCGGGAAATAGCCAGCTTACCAGGTAGGCAACCCCAAGGGTGAGCAGCACCCCGGTAAAATTCAGCCAGATCCAGAAGATATGGATCCCCAGGTCAATGCCCAGGATCTGCTGCATGGTCTTGCTCATCAGCAGGTTCACCGCCACAGCCACCAGGATCCCCGCATTGATCCCTGCCCCGGTGACCCTTTTGGAAAACATGGCGAGCAGGAAGGTCACAAGCACGGGGCCGTAGAATACCGAACCGATGGCGTTGATGATTTCGATCACCGCACTTTTGCTTCCCCCGAACAGGAAGGAAGCCGCCATGCATACCCCGCCCCAGAAGACGACGGCCCCTTTGGAGATCAGCATGTATTTCTTCGGAGGCAGCTTTTTCTTGCCCCGGTTGAAGAAATCCTCCACGCTCACAGCCGAAAGGGAATTCACCGTGGAACTCAGGGAAGACATGGCTGCGGAGAGGATGCCCACCATCAGCAACCCGATAAAGCCATGGGGCAGGTACTTGGTGATAAAGATGGGGATCATCAGGTCTGCCTTGGTCCCCGAGGTGGCAAATTCCTCCGGGAAATACTTCTGGGTCATGGCGCTGATCTCCTGCAGGTAATCCGGGGCCAGGGTAACCAGCCCCCCTATAAACAGCCCCACCGTACAGTACAGCAGCACCACCGGGAACCGGATCAACCCATTGGCCAGCAAGAGCTTCCGGATCGTGTCCTCATTGCGGGCGGAAAGCATGCGCTGTGCCTGGGTCTGGTCACAGCCGTAGTACGAGACATAGAGGAAAAAGCCGCCGATCAGCATGGGCCAGAACCCGTATTCCTCCCCTTCTTCGAGCCCCCAGTTGAAGTCGATCACCTGAAGGCGGTCCGGGGCAAAGCCCAGTTCAGCCCCCCCGTGGGTGCTCCACAGGTGCCAGCCGTAAAAAAGACAGGTCAGCAGGCCGGCGAACAGGATGATCATCTGAATGGCGTCCCCCCAGACGACCGCTTTCATACCCCCCTGCCAGGAATAGATGACCGTAATAACACTGATGATGAGGATGGTATAGACGAAGTCGATGTCCAGGACCGCCTGCAGGATGATGGCGATGGTATAGACCATGACCCCGGTACCGAGGGCACGACTTACCTGGAATACGACGCTCAGCAGCAGGCGGGTGGAGAGGCCGAAACGCCGCTCCACAAATTCGTAGATACTGACCACCCCGGAGCGGAACAGGGGCGGGATCACAATGATCATGATAAACAGCATGGCCAGGGGCACGGCGAACTCAAAACTAAGCCACTTCATCCCCCCGCCCAGCTTAAGCCCTACAAAGGCAGGTGCCGACACAAAACTGATGGCGGATAGTTGGGTGGCCATGGTCGAAAGGCTCAATGGGAACCACCCCATACTGCGCCCTCCCAGGAAGTAATCGCTGGAGTCCTTGTTGTCCTTGAAAAAATAGCCCATCCCCAGAAAGCCCAGCAGGTAGAGGGCCACGATGGCGTAATCCAGTCCGTTCATATGTTTTGGTCTTTGAGAAGGTCCAGGTACAGGGCCGCGGACCAGGAAAAGTTGTTGCCGCCGTAGCCCCTGAAAACAGCCGGGTCCAGCTCCCGCCTCGGGTCAAAGTATTCATAGAACCCGCAGGTTTCCAAAAGCTCCAGGGTGTCCCTGCGCATCTGATCGGCCAGGTCCCAAAAACCATACCGGCGGAACCCGTGAAACAGCAACCAGTTTAAATTGATCCATACCGGTCCCCTCCAGTACCGTTTGGGATCGAAGGCTGAAGCGGTGGGATCGTAGGAAGCACAGAGGAAAAACGCTCCCGAGGGACCTGAAAAGTTGCCGTTTTCAAAATGTTGCTTCACCATTTCCCGGGCCGTCCGGGCATCCGGGATACCGGCAAACAGCGGGACAAAAGAAGAAGAAGAGACCTCCTTTAGCTGGCGGCCTGCCCTGAGGTCGTAATACACATAGGCCTTTTTTTCAGGGCA
>JAWWDW010000450.1:0-2380 GCA_033719735.1 Robiginitalea sp.
AACCAGGGTCTGGCCAACCAGCTCTCCCTCAAAAAGAACCTTTTGGTGATTTGCGGGCATTACAAGGGCATAGACCAACGGATCCGCGACCTTTGGGTAACCCGGGAGATCTCCATAGGGGATTACGTCCTCTCCGGGGGCGAACTGGGAGCTGCAGTCCTTTGTGATGCCGTGATCCGGTTGCTTCCCGGGGTTTTGAATGACGAAACCTCTGCCCTGACCGATACCTTCCAGGACAACCTGCTGGCCCCGCCTGTCTATACCCGGCCCCGGGAGTTCCGCGGCCTGAAAGTCCCCGAGGTATTGCTCAGCGGTGATTTCAACAAAATCGAGGCGTGGCGGGAAGAACAGGCATACGAGCGCACCAGGAAGCGCAGGCCCGATCTGCTGGATGCACAGGACGATCCAAAAATGGAATGATTTTCCTTGCCAATTGGGATTTATCGCTTATTTTTGCACACGATTTTGGATCAACCTCTGACGAGATACGTGAACGTTGGTTCGATAAAACCTAAAGCATAATCATGGAGTCTTTAGTATCCTTTGTAGAAAACGAATTTGTGGCCAAAAAGGAATTCCCGCGGTTCTCCGCCGGGGACACCATCACGGTCTATTACGAAATTAAGGAAGGGGATAAAACCCGTACGCAGTTCTTCAGGGGGGTCGTGATCCAGCGTCGTGGTTCAGGAGCTACCGAAACCTTTACCATCCGCAAGATGAGTGGTACCGTTGGTGTGGAGCGTATTTTCCCCGTCAACATGCCTGCCCTGCAGAAGATCGAGGTCAACAAAAGGGGAAAAGTGCGCCGGGCGCGCATCTTTTACTTCCGGGGCCTTACCGGAAAGAAGGCGCGTATCAAAGAAGTGCGTTCCTGATCTTTTCGCAACAAGAAAAGAAAAACCCGAAGCGATTGCTTCGGGTTTTTTTATTAGGGCTTGCTGAATTCCAGCAGGGTTTTTCGTATGATCCCCACGCATTCTAGCAGTTGCTCCTCCGTCATAACCAGTGGCGGGGCAAAACGGATGATATTCCCATGGGTGGGTTTGGCCAGGAGGCCATTTTCCTTTAGCGCAAGACAGATGTCCCAGGCGGTGGAGCTGTCCTCCGTATCGTTGATCACAATCGCATTCAAAAGTCCCCTGCCCCGAACGAGCTGGACCAGGTCTGTCTCCCCGATAACCTCCTGCATCTTTTCCCTGAACAATTTCCCAAGCGTATCCGCTTTCTCAGCGAGGTTTTCATCCCGTACGACCTCCAGGGCGGCAACCGCCACGGCGCAGGCCAACGGGTTCCCGCCAAAGGTGGACCCGTGGTTGCCGGGCCGGATTACTTCCATGATCGGGTTGTCGGCCAGGACGGCCGAAACCGGAAATACCCCTCCCGAAAGGGCCTTGCCAAGGATCAGGATATCTGGTTTCACATCCGGGGTACCGGAACAATTCTTATCCGGACAGCTGCAGTTCCCGCAACTGGCCAGCAACCTCCCGGTCCTGGCAATCCCGGTTTGTACCTCATCCGCGATGAAGAGGACATTGTTTTCCCGGCAGATGCGATAAGCCTCCTTGAGATAATCCGCATCCGGGACATAGACCCCGGCCTCTCCCTGAACGGGTTCCACCAGGAACGCCGCCACGTCCCCGGTGATGACCTCCCTGAGCGCGTTCAGGTCGTTGTAGCGAACAGGAACAATGCCCGGGGTAAACGGACCAAAATTCTCGGTGGCAATCGGGTCGTTGGAGGCAGAAATAATTGTGATGGTGCGTCCGTGAAAATTGTTTTGACAGACCACGATCTTGGCTTTGTTGGAATGGATCCCCTTCTTTTCATAGCCCCACTTGCGCGCTATTTTAATAGCCGTTTCCACGGCTTCAGCGCCTGTATTCATCGGCAGGACCTTATCATAACCGAAATACTCCGTGATGAACTTTTCGAACTGGCCCAACTGATCATTGTAAAAGGCACGGGAGGTGAGGGTAAGCCGCTCCCCCTGCTTTTTCAGGGCTTCGATGATCCTGGGGTGGCAATGTCCCTGGTTTACCGCCGAATAGGCAGAGAGAAAATCATAGTACTTGCGTCCCTCGACATCCCATACGAAAACGCCTTCCCCCCGGCTGAGCACCACTGGCAACGGATGGTAATTCTGGGCCCCGTATTTCGCTTCGAGCTGCATGGCCTCCTGCGAACTTAATTTTTCCATTACTGACATGAAATCGAAATTTTAATTTAATCAATCACAATTCCTGCTTTGGGAGAGAAATCATCCGCGAAGTGGGCTAAATGTACAAATATTTACAGGCTGTTTACAATATTTTACTGCGAATCCCTTCCTTTGACGGCAAGTGGAAATTCCAGGTTTTGGCAGGGGTGGTAAATACGCCCC
>JAWWDW010000451.1:0-2376 GCA_033719735.1 Robiginitalea sp.
AAGTTCATCGAACAGGCACTGGCGGATGCCGGAAAGCAGTCGGCCGTGGATCTAACTGCCGAAGACCTCGAACCGCTTCTCGCCGCTTCCCTCGAAAAAAAGGAAGCCCAGGAAGAGAAAGCTAAATTCGAATCCCTGATGAGCTATAACGAGGCCATGGCCAAGGGGGAACCTGCCGAACTGGATGGAGAAGTGGCCAGGTACGCCTTTGCAACCCAACTGAGGGATGGAGCCATCTCTGCCTATAAGAACTCAGAGTACATCGGGGAAGAGGTTCTGGCCTATTTGCAAATCCCCGGAGGGTATATCGGTTGTGGCGACCTGGACGAGCTCTCGGGAGGGAGGGCCTGGTCCTTATAAGAACCCGCTTTGAAACGACGCAGTTTTATCCGAAACACAGGGCTTGCCGCCGGCTTTACGACGATGGCAGGCCCTTTCGTTTACGGGGGCCCCGAACCCCCTCCCAAAACCCCCTTTCGGATGAATTTTGCACCCCACCTGGGAATGTTCCGCGGGCATGCAGGGGAAGATCCCCTGGACCAGTTGGCCTTTATGGCAGACCTGGGGTTTCGCGCCTTCGAGGACAACGGAATGAAACAGCGGCCCGTCGCCCTGCAGGAAAAGATGGGGCAGCTGATGGCAGACCGCGGGATACAGATGGGGGTGTTTGTGGCCCATACCATCGCCTGGACCGAACCGAGCCTGGCTTCGGGGGATTCCGTCCTCAGAGAACGCTTTTTGGATGAAATAACCGCATCCGTGGATGTCGCCAAAAGGGTGGGGGCCACCTGGATGACCGTTGTTCCGGGCCATATGGACCTCAGGCAATCCATGGGATACCAGACCGCCCATGTGGTGGACGCCCTGAAACGGGCAGGTGAAATCCTGGAACCCCATGGGCTAATTATGGTACTGGAGCCCCTTAATTTCAGGGATCATCCCGGCTTATTCCTTTCCAGGTCACCCCAGGCCTATGAACTCTGCAAAGCCGTAGGCTCCCCTGCCTGTAAAATCCTCTTCGATATTTACCACCAGCAGATCCAGGAGGGCAACCTCATCCCGAATATCGAATCCTGCTGGGATGAAATCGCGTATTTCCAAATCGGGGACAACCCCGGACGAAACGAACCCGGGACCGGAGAGATCAATTACGCAAACGTGTTTAAGTTCATTCATTCTAACGGATACAGGGGGATACTGGGCATGGAGCACGGAAATGCATCCCCTGGAAAAGAAGGTGAAACCGCTGTGATTGAAGCCTATCGCAGGGTCGATGCCTGAACCGTTCGTCGAAAAATTCGGCACCATTACCTGATTTATCCTATTTTGATCCCTGAAACCGGGCCGTTTACCCTCCCGGGATCGGTAGAACCCAAATCTATCCTGCTTATGAACTCCCTCTATCCCTACCTGTGGGTATTGCTGGCGTACAGCGCCCTCTACCTCACCGTAAAGTACCTTTTCCAATGGTTTTTCAAGGATTCCGATACCGGCGTTCCGTCCGGGGAGGCCACGGAATCCCCAGGTCCCGGAAACTGATCTTTTTCACGGGTTGCTGAAATCCGACAAGGGTGTTTCACTCGTATATAGTATATCAAAATCACCCCCATGGATTATTATCTCATTGTCCTGGCCGGCTACCTGGTGGTCTTTTTGGCCGGACGCAATATTTTGAAGCCATTGCTGGATAACTGAATTTCCCACTCCTTCAGGAGCTTGAAATCCAGCCCGGAAAACGGGCTCTCAGCAATAAAAAATGTCCCGTCAGGCATAAAACCTGCCGGGACATCCCTGTTTTAAAAACCTATGCCTTTGCAGCAGGGCGGCCCTTTTTAGGAACCGCACATCAGGCAATCATCGTCGGCCTGTCCTTCTTTGGCACGCGCGATCAGCGCCTTCATCTCTTCAGGGCTCATTGGGGTTACGTCCGCTTCCTTTCCCTCCACAGGCGTGGTTTTTACGGAGAGGTGTTCCGCAGCTTTTGCCGTGGGTTCCTGTCCTTCAGCTACCGCGACGGGCTCCTGTTTTTTGGTATTGTCCAGGGTGAACTTTATGGCGTCCACCGCTGCCTTGGTCCTCAGGTAGTACATCCCCGTTTTCAAACCGCTCTTCCAGGCGTAAAAATGCATCGAAGTCATTTTTCCGAAGTTGGCATCCTTGAGGTGAATGTTCATACTCTGACTTTGACAGATGTATGCACCCCTGTCGGCTGCCATATCAATAACGGCTTTTTGAGAAATTTCCCAAACTGTTTTGTAGAGTTTTTTGATATCTTCAGGAATTCTTTCGATATGTTGGATAGAACCATTACTAGCAATGATTTCATTTCTCATATCTTCATCCCAAAGCTCTCTTTCTACAAGATCTGCCACTAGG
>JAWWDW010000452.1:0-2368 GCA_033719735.1 Robiginitalea sp.
ATGCCCTCTATGGCGATGGTATAGGTGAGCTCAAGATGGTCCAACTGCATGTCTGACAGCATCCCGAGAAGGGGCTCGTACACATTGGCACAGAGACCATAGACCTTGATGGCCGGCATTGCGATATGAGACATCTTGAAGAACATGGTTGAGGTTGCTTTGGTTGTCCTGTACCTAAAAGACGAGCAAGTCCGCAGCTTATAACAGTCTTTAGCAATAGTTTAACGCAACCGGCCGAATTTTATCACTTTTTTAAAATTTATCCCTGTTCTCAGCAGGCTTCCCCTATCTTTTTCAAGAACCCCTGCATTTTACACAAAGGGGGTTTGCTTCTTTTTTGTACTTTGATAGAGGATCCAATCCTTACGGGATCCATGAACACTGACAAACCAACCCCCTATGGCCCACGACTATATTGACCTGAACACCCTCAAATTCCTGTTGTACGATGTACACCAGCTGGATGAGGTCTTAAAACAGGAGCGGTTTCAGGACTACGACCGGGCTTCTGTAGACCTGTTCCTCAATGCGGTTTCCGACTTTTCGGACAAAGAGCTCTATCCCTATTTTGAAGAAATGGATACGGATCCGGCCCATTTTGAGGATGGGGAGGTCCACGTGCACCCCCAGGTTTCCCGCTATATGGAAAAAGCGGGGGAAATCGGCCTGGCTGCCGCGCTTTTTGACTATGAAGACGGCGGGCTGCAAATGCCCAACAGCGTGGTGACCGCTTCGGCCTACATTCAGGAAGCTGCCAACAACCATTTGCCGGGATACCTGGGCCTGACCTTCGGGGCGGCCGAGCTTATCCTCCATTTCGGGGACGACTACCTGAAAAAAACCTATGTGCCCAACATGCTATCGGGCGCCTGGAACGGCACCATGTGCCTGACCGAACCCCAGGCGGGGAGTTCCCTTTCCGACATCGTCACCACTGCAGTACCGAAAGGGGACCACTACCTTATCTCAGGGCAGAAGATCTTTATCTCGGGCGGGGATTACAAAGGGGTGGACAACGTGGTCCACTTGCTGCTTGCCCGGATCCAGGGGGCCCCTGCCGGGACGAAGGGGATCTCGCTCTTTGTGGTGCCCAAACACCGGCCCGGAGAGGACGGGCAACGTGTCTTTAACGATGTCAACACCGTGGGGGACTTCCAGAAAATGGGGCAGCGCGGGTACTGTACCACCCATTTGTCCTTTGGGGACCAGAAGGATTGCCGGGGCTGGCTGGTGGGGGAACCCCACCAGGGCCTCAAATACATGTTCCTGATGATGAATGGGGCGCGGATCGCCGTGGGACGGGGTGCCGCCGCCATTGCGATGGCGGCCTACCGTGCCTCCCTGGCCTATGCCAAAGAACGCCCCCAGGGAAGGAGGCTTACGAGCAGCGGAAAAAAAGACGTCTCCAAGGAACAGACCCTGATCATCAACCACCCCGATGTGCGCCAGATGCTGCTGACCCAAAAAGTGATCGCAGAAGGGGCTTTGAGCCTGGTACTGCTTTCAGCCAAATACCAGGACCTTTCCCTGACCCACCCTGAGGCATCAGAACGCAAAAAATACCACTACCTCCTGGAATTGCTGACCCCGGTGGCCAAGACCTACCCTGCCGAAAAGGGCCTGGAAGCGGTAAGCAACGGGCTGCAGGTGCTGGGGGGATATGGGTTTTGCTCCGATTTTATCCTGCAGCAGTACTACCGGGATATCCGGATTTTCTCTATTTACGAGGGCACTACGGGCATACAGTCCATGGACCTGCTGGGCCGCAAGATCACTATGGACAACGGTGCCGCCCTGGCCCACCTGGCGGAAGAAATGGGTAAAACGACCCAAAGGGCCATGGGGGTGGAGGCCTTAAAGCCCTATGCGGAGGTGCTGTCCGGCAAAACCGGGTTGATGCAAAAAGTGCTGGGGCACCTTATGGGGTATGCCCAGACGGGGAACTACGAGCGCTTCCTGGCCGATGGCACGGTCTTTATGGAGCTGTTCGGGAACATCCTGGTGGGCTGGTTGTGGCTGGACATGGCCCTGCATGCCCACAAGGCCCTGGAAAGCGGGGAGACCACCCGGGAGAAAGGGTTTTACTCCGGGAAAATACATGCCATGGAATACTACTTCACCTATGAATTGCCCAAGACCGAAGGCCTGGTCAAAATACTGCTCAATAGCTCAGACCTGACCGTGTCCGCCCCGGAAGGCCTTTTTGATTAACCCAAAACACGGAAACGAAAAACCTATGGATCAGATCACATCAAAATTTAACCTGGAGGGGAAGGTGGCCATCGTTACCGGTTCCAGCAAGGGCATCGGCAAATCCATCGCCCGCGGCCTGGCCGAAAACGGGGCCCGCGTGGTCATCAGCAGCCGG
>JAWWDW010000453.1:0-2366 GCA_033719735.1 Robiginitalea sp.
AACCCGATGAAGAAAACCCCATGATCGGCTGGCGCGGGGCCTCCAGGTATTATTCGGATGAATTTCGAGAGGCTTTCAACTGGGAATGTGAAGCCCTGAAAAAAGCCAGGGATGAATTTGGGCTGGATAATATTACGATCAAGGTCCCCTTTAGCAGGACCCCACAGGAGTTGGAGAAGGTCCTGGAGATCATGAAGGACAATGGCCTTGAACGGGGAACGAATGGATTGGAGCTATACCTTATGGCGGAACTGCCTTCGAACATTATTTTAGCCGATCAGTTTGCTCCCATGGTGGACGGTTTTTCCATTGGTTCCAATGACCTGACGCAACTCGCCTTGGGCTTGGACCGGGATTCCAGTTTGGTAGCCCACCTGTATGACGAGCGCAATGAAGCGGTAAAGGGATTGATCAAAACGCTTTTAACCACCGCCAGGAAGCATGGAAAAAAAGTGGGTATCTGCGGGCAGGGGCCTTCTGATTTCCCGGATTTTTCAGAATTCCTGGTCAATGAGGGAATCGATTCCGTTTCCGTAACCCCGGATTCGGTATTGAAAACACTGAAAGTAATTCAAAAGGTCGAAGCGGTAAAGGAGCCTGTTGAAATGCCATAGGCAGATTTCTGGCCAAACTATCAACGGTTCTTAACAGACAAAGCCTGTGGTGCAAGTGGGACTGCCAACTGCGACTGCCGACTGCAACCCATTCATGACGGGATTCTTTTCACAGCTGGAGCTGTGAAAAGGGCCCAGGGGGTGGGCCTGCAAAACAGGCAAAGCCCTTTCGAAGGCTTCGCCTTCGTACGGTTTTTTTCGCTTGTCCGCGTTTGAGAGCAAGCTCTCATGCTCCCAAACGAAAAAACCCTCCGCACATTCGTGCGAAGGGCTTTGCATGTTCTGCGGTCTGGACGGGACTCGAACCCGCGACCCCCTGCGTGACAGGCAGGTATTCTAACCAGCTGAACTACCAGACCAAGTTTCCAACCAATGGGTACTAACGACAGTTAGTTTTATGGAAATTGTCAGTGCTTTTGGTTAAAAGCGTGGGCAAATATAAGCTGTTATTTGAATTCGGCAAACAAAAACTTCAAATTTAGACCGGTTCTTCAGGCAAAGCGCTGCCTTTCCACGAGAAAGGTGTTAATGACCCTGGCAAAGGGTTCGGCTATGTCCACGGGGAAGTATTTGATCCCGTATTTCCCGCACACCAGCTTGATCGATTTCAGGTAGTCCTGAAGGGCCTCCTGATAGGATTCCCGTACATTTTCCGGGTAGAGGTCTATCCGCTCCCCGGTCTCCACATCCGTGAACCGCCTCGGGGTATTGTCAAAGGAAAACTCCAGTTCGGTCTTGCGGTCCGTCAGGTGGAAGAGGATCACCTCGTGCTTGTTGTATTTCAAATGCCGGAGGGATTCAAAAAGGCGCTCTTCGTCAACCTGGTCCTGGAACATGTCCGTGAACAGGACCACCAGGCTGCGCCTGCGCAGCTTTTCCGCAATCAGGTGGAGGTAGGTGTGCAGTGCAGTGCCCTCCTGCTGTGATTTTTGAAGCGCTATGTCGTTGAGGGCATTCATCAGCATATAATAATGCCGCTCACTCCCTTTTTCGGGGGCATAGTACTGATAGGAGTCCGAAAATACGCTTAGCCCCACGGCATCCCGCTGTTTTTTGAGCAATTGCATCAGGGCGCCGGCGGCAAGTACGGCAAACCCGATCTTGTTGAGGTGTTCCAGGTCCAGGCGCTGCAACGGGGGGTAATACATGGAGGCCGAATTATCCACGATAAAATGGCACCTCAGGTTGGTCTCTTCCTCGTATTTCTTGGTGTAGAGCTTGTCGGTCTTGGCGTAGAGTTTCCAGTCGATATGCTTGGTACTCTCCCCGGTGTTGTAAATTTTGTGCTCGGCGAATTCTGCCGAATACCCGTGAAAGGGGCTTTTATGGATCCCGCTGATATACCCCTCCACCACCTGCTTCACCAAAAGCGGTAGGTTTTCAAATAGGGGGGCTTGGTAGAGGGCTGCCTGCAGGTCCATTGGCTAAAGATACGAAACTCCCGCCGCGTTGGGCATAAAAAAACCCAGCCGGGAGGGCTGGGTCTGTGTATGTAACGGTTCCTGTTTACAGGGCTGCCTCGATGGCATCGGCGTATACCTTTTTGGGGCTGACCCCTACCTGGCGGTTTACGATTTCCCCATCTTTGAAAACCAGGACCGTTGGGATGTTGCGGATGCCGAATTTGGCGGCAAACTGCTGGTTTTTATCCACATCCACCTTTCCCACAACGGCTTTTCCGTCGTATTCCTGGCTGAGTTCTTCGATGATGGGGCCTACCATCCGGCAGGGTCCGCACCACGCGGCCCAAAA
>JAWWDW010000454.1:0-2366 GCA_033719735.1 Robiginitalea sp.
ACCTTTGACTTCACATACCGCAGGTATTGAACCCCGTCCAGCAATTCGCTCCTCACATGCTGTCCATCTTCGATCTTGGCCTCGATCCCGTGCTGCCAGTTCAGGGCGTAGTCTACCCATCCCCGCACCTTGTACTGGTAAAACCCCTGTTTGTCCACGGAAAACGACGCCTCCCACCGGTCATTGCCGAGGGGACGCATCCGGGCTTCCCGCCATTTCCGCTCTGTCTGGTGCTTGAACAGTACCTCAGCCTGCATCACATCGTGCCCGTCCGGAAGGATATCTGCCGATACCGAAACGGACTCCCCAAGGACCCGCTTGATAAAGAATTTGCCACAATCCAGTTGAGGCCTGATATCATCGATAACTACGCGTTCTTGTCGAAACATATTGAGAAGGTGGACTTGAATATTTTAAAACTGCTTAAAGATATGAATTAAAGCCGTACTGCAAGGGGGTTCTGGCCGGCTTCCACTGCGAATTCCCCAGCCAGGCCGGGGGTACCCGGTCAGCGCCAGGGCGTTTAGATCTTCGGCTCACTCCCCCTCCTCTATGGTGATCACCGCCTCGTCGTGTACCCTGAGGGTCAGGAGTCCGGAGAGGATCATGGCGATCCCTCCTGCTACAAGGGCATAAACAGGCTGGTTCCCGAAAAACTGGTTCACCATGAAGCCCAGTATTGTGGCTGCCACCATCTGAGGGATGACGATGAAGAAATTGAACACCCCCATGTAGTATCCCATTTTTTTGGGGGGCAGGGCTCCTGCAAGCATGGCGTAGGGAACCGAAAGGATGCTGGCCCAGGCAATACCTACCCCAACCATCGAGAGGAGCAACCAGTCCGGGTCGGATATGAAATAGACTGAAATCAGCCCGATTCCACCCAGGGTAAGGGCGAGCAGGTGTGTGATTTTCCGGCTGGTCATTTTTGCCAGGACCGGGAGCAGAAATGCGACCAGGGCAGCCACCCCGTTGTAAACCGCAAATAGCACGGTCACCCAGTCTGCCCCGTCGTTGTAGAGCTGGGAGGTGGTGTCACTGGTTCCATAAATATGGCCGGTGACTGCCTGGGTAGTATAGATCCACATGGAGAACAGGGCGAACCAGGAAAAGAACTGGACCCAGGCCAGTTGCTTCATGGTTCCGGGCATATAAAGCAGGTCCGTCATAATGATGACAAACCCGTTTCGCCCTTTGCTTTTCCGTATCCAGGATGCCAGCAAGAAGAGCACACCCACTATGCCAAGGCCCACGGTAAGGATATACAGTTCCTTTTGCAGATCGTAGTAATACGGGAGCAGGGTGGTGAGGATGCCAACCAGAACCATCCCCAGGCCGTAATTACGGAGCTTCGAAATCCGTTCCAGGTTGACCTCCGGGGTCAGTGGCGGCGGGGCAGCTGCCTGGTTTTCCTCAAAAGCTTCCAGTTCCTCCGGGCTGTATTCGCGGGAACGGAACACCGTCCACAGGACGGCCAGCAAAAATACCGCTGCCCCCACATAAAAGGACCACTTGACCGAGTCCGGGATGACCCCTTCCGGGGCCGTATTGGAGATCCCCAGCCAGTTTGTAAAGACATAGGGCATGACCGAACCGACCACTGCTCCCACCCCGATAAAAAAGCTCTGCATGGCAAAGCCCAGGGTCCGCTGGTCGGAAGGCAGGTTATCGCCCACAAAGGCGCGGAATGGTTCCATGGAGACATTGATGGAGGCATCCATGATCCACAACATCCCCGCTGCCACCCAGAGGGTAGGCGAATTCGGCATGATGCACAGGGCGATGGAAGCCAGGATGGCCCCTACAAGGAAATACGGCCGCCGCCGCCCGAGCCGGGTCCAGGTCCGGTCCGAGAAATACCCGATAATGGGCTGCACGACCAGGCCGGTGACCGGGGCGGCGATCCACAGGATGGGGATGCTTTCCACATCGGCTCCGAGGGTCTCAAAAATCCGGGAGGTATTCGCATTCTGAAGGGCAAAGCCGAACTGTATGCCGAGAAAGCCGAAACTCATGTTCCAGATTTCCCAAAAACTCAGGGTTCGCTTTTTCATAAGATGGGTTTGGCTGTTTGAATTGGAGGAGGACCGCAGTACTCCGGAATAAATATAGTATTTTTCAGCTCGCAGGATCCCATCCCGGATATTTGGTGGAACCCTGCGTTGTTTCAAACATTTAATTGGCTGATATTCTGATATTTGGAGTGTCCCGTTTCATTTTGGAACGCTTTTTGAAACCGATTAACCAGCGTCCCTAGGGGCGATAACTAAACTTTTAAAACAACGCATTATGAAAAAACTAGGACTCACATTCGGACTGATTGTTTCTCTGATACTGGTATCTTGTGAAGGCCCCGCAGGACCTCC
>JAWWDW010000455.1:0-2364 GCA_033719735.1 Robiginitalea sp.
CGCCACCCAGATCGTAATGACCGAGCAATTCCTGCCGATCCAGCCTCCTGCTGAATCGACCGCCCAGGGGAATGCAGATTATATTTACGAGCCTTCGGAAGCAGATATCGTGGAGCAATTGATACCCAAATCCCTGAAAACACAATTGTTCAAGGCAATCCGGGATTCCTTTGCCAGCGAGCACGGGGCACGGATGACAGCCATGCACAAAGCCACGGACAACGCCGGTGAGTTGAAAGACCAACTGACGCTTACCTACAACAAAGCACGTCAGGCTGCCATTACCAATGAGATCCTGGAAATTGTCGGGGGAGCTGAAGCCCTCAGCAACGCATAGACCGTTTCAAAAAACAAGTGAGAACCCCGGCCCATCGCCGGGGTTTTTCATTTGAGGCGGGATATCCGGAAGCCTTTTCCATACTACACAGACGCAAAACATCCCGGTGCGGTATTTGGCATCAATTTTGGAGCCGTATCTTTACAGGAACCAAATACCTTAGCCATGAAAGCCTTTATCGGCACCGCTTTACTAATTATGGGCCTTATGAGTTGCAGCTCCCAGAAAACCCTCGAAAGCCAGCCTCCGTTCTCTGTGGAACGCCCTACCGTACAATACTGGGAAGGTGGCAGGGAAGAAAGCGGCTTTGGGATGCGTTTCCGGGCCCGTTGGAACCCCAAGGACCCTACCGCCATACAGGCCGACTCCCTCTTTTTCCGGGGAAACCGCTATAAACTGGAAGTGACGGACAGCGAAACCGGATTTATCCTTCAGGCCTCCAGGGACCAATATCCCCTGGAGAAACCGGATATCATCATGCACGCCGATTCCACCAGGGAAATAGGGAACCAGCCACCGAAACCCTTGCCCTCCCCAAAGGCCTTCCCCTTTGACCTGCAACCGGACGAGGCAGTGATCTCCTACATTCTGAAGGCAGAAGGCAAAAAATACTACGCAAAAATCACCGGAATTGTGGAAGAACCCCCGCGGATCTACCCAGGAAGGCCAAAGCATTGACTTTGCCGGCTCTGCCTAATTGCCTAATTTAGATTTTGATCTAACGCACTTCTAGTTGAAGCTCTTCCGGAAACTCTTCAAGCAGACATTCATTTATGGCCTGGCGACCGTCCTGCCCCGAATGTTCTCCTTCCTGCTGCTTCCACTTTACTCATCGGTAATGCCTCCCGGCCTTTACGGGGAGGTCTCCCTGGTCTTTGTATGGTTCGCCATTTTCAATGTGCTCCTGTCCTATGGGATGGAGACGGCCTTTTTCCGGTTTTACACCAAGGAAAAGGCGCCCGAAAAAGTGCTTTCCACCTCCCTGATTTCCATAGCCGCTTCCACCCTGGTCTTCCTTTTGGCATCCCTGTTGTTCCGGGAGGAGATCTCCGGCCTTCTGAATATCGATACCAGGTACATCGGGTACTTCATCGCCATCCTTTGCCTGGATGCGCTGGTGGTCATTCCCTTCGCGCGTTTGAGGGCCACCGAACGGCCGGCCGTTTACGCCATCGTGAAAATCGCAAACATCTCTGTCAACCTCGGCTTTAACCTGTTTTTCCTCCTCCTGTTGCCCAAACTGGCAGCTGGCGATCCCGGGGGAATGTGGGAAGCCATGTACCGTCCTGATTTTGAGGTTTCCTACATTCTGATCTCCAATGTGATCGCCAGCGGCATAACCCTGCTGATCCTGAGCGGGAATTACTTCAGGATCCGCCCGCAGTTCGATCGGGCCCTGCTCAGGCGAATGCTTTTTTACAGTCTGCCTGTAATGTTGGCCGGGATTGCTTTTACCATCAACGAGGTTTTTGACAAATACCTGCTCACGGAGCTCCTGCCAGCGGATATTGCCAAGACAGAAATGGGTAAGTATGCGGCCTGTTACCGACTGGCGATGTTCATGACCCTTTTTGCCACTGCCTTCCGACTGGGCATCGAACCCTTCTTTTTCAGCCATGCCAGTTCGGAGAACCCCAAAAAGGCCTATGCCCAAATCACGAATTATTTTGTGGTCCTGGGAAGTGTGATCCTGCTTGGGGTGGTTGTTTTTGCCGATGTGCTGAAAGTGCTTTTTGTGCGGGATGAGGCGTATTGGGAAGCCATGGAAATCGTCCCCATCGTTTTACTGGCGAGTTTCTTCCTGGGAATCTACCACAACCTGTCTGTCTGGTACAAAGTAACCGACCGGACCCGTTTCGGGGCGGTCATTTCCTTTGCCGGGGCAGTGATTACCATCGCCATCAATTATTTTTTCATCCCCAGGTACAGCTATTTTGCCTCCGCCTGGGCAACCCTGGCCGCCTATGGGAGCATGATGTTGCTATCCTACTTTTTCGGCAGGAAGTACTATCCAATTCCCTACAACC
>JAWWDW010000456.1:0-2350 GCA_033719735.1 Robiginitalea sp.
CATGGGTGCCCTGGCCGAAGCTGCAAATACCCTGGGGGCCAAATATGTGGTTTTGCCCAGTATACCGGATTATGAGCGAACCTCCCTGGACGCCTACAAACGCATGGCCGAACGCTTTAATACGATTGGAAAAAACGCAAAGGCGGAAGGGGTTTATTTTGCCTATCACAACCACGGATATGGACTGGTTCCCGACGCTTCAGGCACCACCCCGATAGACCTCATCTTTGAAGGGACAGACCCCTCCCTGGTTTTCTTCGAAATGGACCTCTTCTGGACGGTTGCAGGAAGGGCAGACCCGGCAGCGATGCTTGCAAAGCACAGCGGGCGATTTAAAATGCTGCACATCAAGGACATGAAAAAACTCACCCATTTCTCAGGGGACGGGTCTACCCCTGACCAGTGGATGGAGCTGTTTCCACAACTCGTAGCAGCGGGAGAAGGAATCATGCCCTTAAAAGAGATTTTGAAAACCGCCTCAGAACACGGGGTGGACCATTTTTTCATCGAACACGACTTTGCCCCGGACCCCATCGCAAACATAGGCTCAGCGGCCACCTACCTGAAAAACCTTCGCTGGTAGCGTGCAGATCGCGCTGTTATAAATCCTTCTGAACAAAAACCGGTCAACCCACAGGCAGGTCCCCATCAAAAATTTCCCTATCTTTTTGACATGAGCCAGGTTGTTCTTCGCACCTTAAAAATCCTTACGAGGGGCTGTTTCCTTCTGGCGTTTGCCATCCCCTTTGCAGGTTCTGCCCAGACCGGGAGTGCCGAGGCAAAAAGCACCGACCGGGCAATCATCCAGATTGCACCTTACGGAAGTTTTCGGGGTCACCTGGCCGTGTTGAACGACCAGATAGAAATCCAGGAGAACGCCTCGCGTATCGGGTTTGAATTATCCGTTATCAAGGGTACAATCCGCTATTTTACCGGGGTGGAGCTGGGAATCAACCTGTTCAGGAGTGCCCAGTTCCTCAATGCGGATGCCAATACCAACAGCGGTTTTATCCGCCTGGGGGAATCCCAGAACCTGCAGGTCTTTTCCACCCGCCTGGGCTACCTGGGGGCCGACTTCGGGAAGTACGGGGTCTTGAAGATCGGCAAACAGTGGGGCGTCTACTATGACATTACTGGATACACCGACAACTTCAATGTCTTCGGGGGCCAGGGAAGCGCTACCTATGTGGCAAACTCAGACGGGGGCGAAACGGGTACGGGACGGGCCAACCAGGCCCTGACCTACCGGAACAAAATCGGCCCGCTGCACCTCGGGGGACAGCTCCAGATGCGCTCCATAGAAAACGGCTACCTTTTCGATGGCTTTGGGCTTAGTGCCCAGGTTGCTATCTGGAAGGGCCTGAAAGCGGGGGCCACCTATAACAAGGCGTATTTTGAGGATTTCCTGGTAGACAATATCCTCGGGGCTGGGGGCCAGCCCGAATACCTGGCCCTGGGGGCCTCCTACAGGTCCGACCACCTGGACCTTGGGGCAGTATATGCCACCCACACCAACGGAGACCTTACCCGATCGGAGGTGGACGAAGAACTGGTGTCAACCGTATTCGATGCGGAAGGGTTTGAGCTGTTCGGAAAGTTCAAACGGCCTAAATATTCCATCCTGGCCGGGTTCAACGGCTACTTCCCGGAGGTGGAAGGCCTGCCGGTAAGCCAGGATTTCAAACGGCAATATTACATGGTCGGGGCAGAATACAAACCCTCCCGCTTTGCGTACCTCTACGCGGAGTACCGGTACGGAAAGGGCATCAATTCCTTCGGGATCGAAGCCCTGGACGTATTTACACTGGGGATCCGCCTGGACCTCCGGCGGTCCTGGGAGAAGATGCTCTGACGCCTGCATTCCAAGGGGGTACAGGCTTAACCAGCCCAGACAGTTCACGGCCGATACCCCATCGGTATTGAAAACCGAAGTTCTTCCTTCGATGGCCCAAATTAAGGTGTAATTAGACCTACGGACAGATGGTACACATGGATTTGAGAATGTAATAGTTACTTCTTCAGTTGTTCGGCCACACGGTCGTAGGCTTCCTGGGTAAGCACTTCCGTCCAGGTGGTAGGCTGGGTACCACCGTAAATAGCCAGGTAAGTAACATCACTTTCCCTGGAGGAGGTGTGCCAGTGCTCGGTTTCCTTGTCGCATTGAATGACATCTCCTTCTTTCATCCGGATAGGGTCCTTTCCCCTTTCCTGGTAATAGCCCTCCCCTTCCACGACAATCGGCACCTGGGGGGATTCGTGTTTGTGCCAGTCCAGGGTTGAGTTGGCCCGGAAAGTCGCCTTGGTAATATTGTAGGTCAGATCCCCATCGGCCTGCAGCAGCCCATTTAAC